>CAYRPT010000054.1:0-11605 GCA_964425895.1 uncultured Solibacteraceae bacterium
AGACGGCCTTGAGAAATACTTCGGGAAGCACGACCGCCGAGCCCGCGTTCACGTAAACGCCTCCCTGGTCGAGGCCCCGGACGAGCGAGCAGAACAGGCGGAAGTCGTGGTGGGCCGCCGCTCCAAGTGCGTCTCCGCGGGCGAGCGGGTGCGCGTGCGGCGTGTCCGTGCCGATGGCGATGTGGACCGTCACCGGGACCGAGCGCCGCCAGGCGGCCAGCACGAGGCTCGAGCCGGCGTAGCGGGGGTCCGCGATCTCCTCCAGGCGCCGTCCGAGGGCCTCGCCGCAACCAATGCCGTCCCGCGCGGCGGCGGTGCACGCGAGGTTGACTTCGCGGCCGGTCTGGTCGGCGGAACCGAAACTGCCGTCTGGAAGGACGGCCTCGACGTCCTCGCTGGTGTGCCCGGCGAGCGCGATTTCAAGGTCGTGGATGGCGGTTGAGCCGTTGAGCGCGAAACCGGTGACATAGCCCCGGTCCATCAGGTCGATGAAAACGGGGGCGAGGCCGCACTTGACGACGTGACCGCCAAGGCCCCAAAGGATTGCCCGGTGTGCCTTATGGGCGGCGCGGAGCGCGGCCAGGAGCGCCCGGAAATCGCCGGCGGCGAGAATGCGGGGCAGGGAATCGACGAAATCGAGAACGCCCCGGCCGGCCCGGTGCGGCCTGGCGAAATGCTCGATGCGGACCTTGCCGCCGCGGGCGTGGATGTCGACCGTATGCAGCCCGCGGAAGTCGAGTGGCTGGATATCGTACTTGCTCAAACCGGTTTACCGTTGCGCAGCACCTTGGCCAAGACCGACGCCGTGTGACTCCGGCGGTTGCGGAGGATCTGCTCCGGGGTCCCGGCCGCGACCACATCGCCGCCCGCCTCGCCGCCATCCGGGCCGAGATCGATGATCCAGTCGGCGGATTTGATCACGTCGAGATGATGCTCGATGACGACGACGGTGTTGCCGAGGTCCACCAGTCTTTGTAGCACGTCCAGGAGCTTTTTCACATCATCGAAGTGGAGGCCCGTGGTGGGTTCGTCGAGGATGTATAGCGTCTTGCCCGTCTGCCGCCGGCTCAGCTCGCGGGCCAGCTTGATGCGCTGTGCCTCGCCGCCCGACAGCGTGGTGGAGGACTGGCCAAGGTGAACGTAGCCAAGACCCACGTCCACCAGGGTTTCCAGCTTCGACCGGATCTGCGGGATGTTCTCCGTTAACCCGAGCGCCTGTTCGACCGTGGCCTCGAGCAGGGCGGCGATGGAGTAGCCCTTGAACTTCACCTCGAGCGTTTCCTGGTTGTAGCGCCGGCCGCGGCACGCGTCGCACGTGACAAAGACGTCCGGCAGGAAGCTCATCTCGATTCGCTTCAGACCGTCGCCCTGGCAAGCCTCGCAGCGGCCGCCCTTCACGTTGAAGCTGAAGCGCCCAGGTTTGTAGCCCCGCGCGCGGGATTCAGGCAATCTGGCGTACAAATCGCGGATGGGCGTGAAGGCTCCGGTGTACGTGGCGGGATTCGAGCGCGGAGTCCGGCCGATGGGCGCCTGGTCGATTTCGATCACCTTATCGATGTGCTCGATGCCGGCTATTTCATCGTGGGCGCCCGCCTCGGCCTGAGACCGGTACAGTTGGCGCTTCAGGCCGCGGTAAAGGATATCGTTCACCAGGGTCGACTTGCCGCTCCCCGAGACGCCGGTCACGAGAATCAGACAGCCCAAGGGGAACTCGACTTCGATGTTCTTGAGATTGTGGGCGCGGGCGCCCTTCACCACGAGGCGCCTGCCGTTTCCCTTCCGGCGGCCCGCGGGAACGGGGATGGAAAGCCGGCCGCTAAGGTACTGGCCGGTGAGCGAGCCGGGGCTGGCTTCGATCTGGCGTGGCGAACCGCTGGCCACCAGCTCGCCGCCCAGCCGGCCCGCGCCCGGCCCGAGATCGATGACAAAATCCGCGCGCGTGATGGTTTCTTCATCGTGCTCGACCACGAGGACGGTGTTGCCGAGGTCGCGCAGGCGGGTCAGCGTGTCGAGCAACCGGGCGTTGTCACGGGGGTGGAGACCGATAGACGGCTCGTCGAGGACATAGAGCACCCCCCGCAACCGGGAGCCGATCTGGGTGGCGAGCCGGATGCGCTGGCTCTCGCCGCCGGAAAGCGTCGCGGCGGAACGGTCGAGGCTGAGGTAGTCAAGCCCTACGGCCGAGAGGAACTCCAACCGCTGCGCGATCTCCTCGATGATGCGCCCGGCGATCTGACGCTCGCGGTCGCCAAGGTCCCAGCTCTTGACCAGAGGCAGGAGGCGCGCAATGGGGAGCGCGACGATTTCCGCGACGCTGCGGTCCTTGACCCGGACCGCCAGACTCGCCGGCTTGAGGCGGGCGCCATGGCAGGAGCGGCAGGTGACGGGCGACATGTAGTCCACCAGCCACTCGCGGTAGCTCTCGCTCGCATCCTCGAATGTTTCCTGGAGCAGCTCAATGATCCCGGGCGAGGATCTCCCGCCCGCCACCAGTTGCTGTTGCGTCTTGAGGGGCAGTTGGTCGAACGGCGTGCCCAGATCGATGTCGAGCCGCCGGGCGATCTCGTGCAGGCGGTGCTGCATGTAACTGGAGCCGGCGCCGGGACCAAGTCCGCCGTCCAACAGCGGTTTCGACGGGTCGGCAATGACCTTGACCGGGTCGAAGCTCCAGATGCTGCCCAAGCCGTGGCAATCCGGGCAAGCGCCATACGGGCTGTTGAACGAAAACGAGCGCGGCTCGAGTTTGGGCACGGAGGCGCCGCATTCGGGACAGGCCTGCTTCTGCGAGTAGAGGTGCTCGGGGCCATTGACGACCGCCACCTGAACGAGCCCGTCGGCCAGGCGGGCAGCCGTGCCGACGGAGGCTTCCAGGCGTTTCAACAGGCCCGGCTTAAGCTGTACGCGATCGACGACGACCTCGATGGTGTGCCGGCGGCGCCGGTCCAGCGGTATGGGCTCGTCGAGGGCCCGGAGCACGCCGTCGATGCGGGCGCGCACGAACCCCATGCCCGCGAGCTTCTCCAGGTCCTTCCTGAACTCCCCCTTTCGGCCGCGGATGATGGGTGCGAGGATCATCACCCGCTCGCCCTCGCTGCCTTCCAGAATGCGCGAGACAATCTGCTGTGTGCTTTGGGGAAGGACCGGGGCGCCGCAGTCCGGGCAGTGAGGCACTCCGAGGTTGGCGTACAGGACGCGCACATAGTCGTAGATCTCGGTGATGGTGCCAACGGTGGAACGCGGGCTGCGGCCGGTCGTCTTCTGCTCGATGGAAATGGCCGGGCTGAGGCCGTCGATGGAGTCCACATCGGGCCGCTCCATCTGATCGAGGAACTGCCGCGCATACGGGGAAAGCGTCTCCACGTAGCGCCGCTGTCCTTCGGCATAGATGGTGTCGAAAGCGAGCGACGACTTCCCCGAGCCGGAGAGACCGGTGATCACGGTGAGCGTGTTCCGCGGAATCTCGACGTCGATGTTCTTCAGGTTGTGAGTCCGCGCCCCATGCACGGTGATGGAATTCAGCATACCTTGCGGGGATGTCCCCATTGTCGCGTGGAACGGCCCGCGCCGCCACCGGGCGGCAACCGTGGACGCCGTCCGTCGCGTCCCCCGCGGCGCCGGCCGAGCCGGCGTGCCCGTTGCCGGCTCCACCGTTTAACTCCCGGATTCGCCGTTCCCGCGGCGAAACCGTCCGTTCGCTGACTGCTGGATGCGAATACCAGATGCTTTTGTATGATTGGGGGAGGCCGCCTGGGAGACGAGCATTGCGTACATTCGTGCTATGGGCGTAAACATCGGTCTGGACATTGGCGCCATCAGTCTGAAGCTGGCCGCGCTAGGCCGACCCGAGGACCGGCCCAGCCTGGAAAGCCTCGTGGCCGCCAACCCCGCCTTCCGTTTGATCGAGTGGCGAAGCGCCGCGGGACTTCGCCCCCTCGTCCTGTCGGAGTACCGCCGCATTGCCGGCTCTCCCATCCAATCCACCTACGACCTGCTGGTCGAGTTTTATGAGGAGATTCCCGAGCAACGGGTTGACGGCATTCGGGTCACCGGCTCGGGCAGCCGGACGATCGCGCGCATTCTGGGCATTTATTTCGAGAACGAGTTCACAGCCCTGGCGCACATGATGGCCGCGTTTCATCCGGAAGTCCGGACGATCTTTGAGATTGGGGGGGAGAGCTCGAAGTACATTCGCCTCGATCCGGACCCGTCGACCGGGACGACCGGCATCGCCGACTACGACCGGTCGGGCGAGTGCGCGGCCGGCACGGGATCGTTTCTGGACCAGCAGGCGCTCCGGATGGGCTATTCGGTGGAGGAGGTGGGCGGGATTGTCCGCGATGCGAAGACCTCGGCCCGGATTGCCGGCCGGTGCTCGGTGTTCGCCAAGAGCGACATGATCCACGCCCAGCAGAAGGGCTACGCACCGGCGGAGATCCTGCGCGGCCTGTGCGAAGCGGTGGCCCGCAACTACAAGGCGAGCGTTGTCAAGGGCCGGGTGGTGACGCCGCCGACGGCCCTGATCGGCGCGGTGTCACAGAACGAAGGCGTCACCCGGGCGCTGCGGGAGGCTTTCGGATTGGCTGAAGGCGAGCTCCTGGTGCCGGACACGTATGCCTGGTGCGGGGCGATCGGCGCCGCGATGCTCGAGGCGGAGGAGAAACGGAAGCGGTCGTTCCGCGATATCCACCATCTGCGCCAGCATGAATCCGTCCAGCGGACGCCGTTCGCCAGCACTCCGCTTTCCATGGAGAATGTCGTTCTGCTGCGCGAGCACGTGGCGCGCTACGAGCCGCCGCCGGGCGACGAGCCGATTCCCGCCTACCTGGGTGTCGATATCGGATCCGTGTCCACCAACGTGGTCGCCATGGACGACGCTTGCCGCGTGATTCATGCCATCTACCTGCGGACAGCGGGCCGGCCCCTCGAGGCGGTGCAGGCCGGGTTGACGGAACTCGAACAGAAGTGGGGCCGACGGCTCGCGATCGTGGCGGTGGGCACAACAGGGTCCGGGCGGGAGCTGGTTGCGGAGTTCGTGGGCGCCGACTGCGTCCACGATGAGATCACGGCCCACAAGACGGGTGCGGTCCACGTCTCTACCACCCTGGGCGACCGGCTGGTGGACACGATCTTCGAGATTGGGGGACAGGACTCCAAGTTCATCTCCATCGAGAACGGGGTAGTGGTGGACTTCGCGATGAACGAGGCCTGCGCCGCCGGCACGGGCAGCTTCCTCGAAGAGCAAGCCGAGAAGTTGGGCATCTCCATCAAAGATGAGTTCGCGCGTCTGGCTCTGTCGTCGAAGTCACCGTCCAAGCTAGGGGAACGGTGCACGGTCTTCATGGAGCGGGACGTCACCGGATTCCTGCTCAAAGGGGACACCATTCCGGATATCGTCGCGGGGTTGGCCTACTCGATCGCTCTGAATTACCTGAACCGGGTGGTCCGCGGCCGGCGCATCGGGAACGTCATCTATTTCCAGGGCGGCACGGCGTATAACGATGCGGTGGCCGCCGCGTTCGCCGGGCTGACGGGCAAGACCATCACCGTTCCCCCGCACAATGGGGTGATCGGCGCCATCGGCATGGCCCTGATCGCCCGCCAATGGCACGGCGCGACGCGCCAACCCACGCGCTTCCGTGGCTACGATCTCAGCCGGCTCGAGATGAAGACGCGGGACTTCGTCTGTCAGGCGTGCTCGAACCACTGCGACATTAAGGAATTCACCATCGAAGGGCTGAAGAGCTACTGGGGCGACAAGTGCTCGGACCGCTACCGGAAGGCCTCGGCCGCGGGACGCCGGCCCGTCATTGAGGATCTCATCGCCTACCGGGATAAGGTGCTCGAAGAGATCACCGGAGCGCCGCTCCATCCGCCCAAGATCGAGCTCGAGGCGGGCGCATTGAACGTGGGGATTCCGCGGACCATGTCGATGTTCGACCGCTATCCCTTCTGGCGCCGGTATTTCACCGGGATCGGAGTGAATGTCGTGCTATCGCGCCAGACCGACGCGAGGATCGCGGCCAAGGGAGTCGAGATGGCTCTTGCTCAGCCCTGCTACCCCGTTCAGGTGGCGCACGGGCACGTGAACTGGCTGATCGAACTGGGAGTCGATTATGTCTTTGTTCCGAACGTCCTCGACGCCGAGGCCCACGAGGATTCCGGCTGCATCGCGCATTTCTGCCCGTGGAACCAGACCCTGCCATTTGTTCTTCAGTCGGCGCCGGGGGTTGAGGAACACCGCGAGCGGATCCTCGCTCCAAGTTTGCATTTCCAGCTTGGGCGGGATCACATCAAGCGGGCGCTGGCCGAGTTGGCGGCCCGGCTTGGTGTGAAGCGGGCCGCCAGCAACCGAGCCGTGGACGCGGCCGACGCGGCGCAGCGCGAGTTTCAGGAAAGGCTGATTCAGGCCGGGCGGCGGGCCCTCGCCACCCTCGATGAGACCGGCGAGCCGGGAATCATCCTGCTGGGACGCAGCTACAATCTCTATGACCGCGGAATCAACTGCGATATCCCCCGCAAGCTGCGAAAACAGTATGGCGCGAACGTTATTCCGCTGGACTTCCTCGTAACGGGCCGGGAATCGGTCGGGGATCTGCACCCGAACATGTACTGGGCCTCGGGTCAGAGGATCCTCCAGGCTGCCCGGCTTGCGGCGGAGAAGCCGAATCTGCACCTCATCTATATCTCGAACTTTAAGTGCGGACCCGATTCATATATTAAGTACTTCGCCCGCCAAGCCGCGGGCGTTCCGCTGCTGATCCTTCAATTCGACGGCCATGGGAATGACGCCGGCTACATGACCCGCTGCGAGGCGTATCTCGATAGCAAAGGAATCCTGCGATGCTACCACCCACACCCGGAGATGAGTGGGCTCCAGACGATGCAGGCCGGAACCCACTAGCAGGCAAGAAGGTCCTGATTCCGCCGATGGCCGCCGGCAGCGCGGAACTCTTTGCGGCCGGATTCCGTGCTCTGGGCGTCGATGCCGAGCCCACTCCCGCCTCCGATGAGCGGACGGCCGAGCTCGGGTCGCGATACACGTCGGGCGATGAATGCTACCCCGCGAAAGTCACCGTCGGGGATTTCATTAAGTACCTTGACACACCGGGCGCGGACCCCGCCCGGACAGTCCTATTCATGCCCACCTCGGACGGCCCCTGCCGCTTCGGTCAGTACGCGCCATACCTCCGGAGGATTCTGGATACCAACGGCTACCAGGCTGCCCAAATCCTGTCCCCCACCAGCCAGAACGGCTACGAGGGGCTGGGCGAGCTGGCCCGGCCGTTCTTCCGCACCCAGTGGCGGGCGCTGGTGGCTGCCGATGTCCTTCAGAAGCTCCTGCTGATCTACCGTCCTCACGAGATCGAGCCGGGCGGCGCGGACGCCGCCTACCAGGAATCCCTGGCCGACTTGAGCCGGACGATCGAGTCGAGTCCGCTCGACCCGGCCCGGCAGCTTGAGGCGCTACGCGAGGCGATGGTACGGTGCCGCGGCCGGTTTCGTTCCATCCCTGCCCGGCGCGACCGTTCGAAGCCGCTGATCGGCGTGGTGGGAGAGATCTTCTGCCGCCTGAACACCTTTTCCAACCACGACCTGGTCCGGCGCCTGGAGGAGTACGGCGCCGAGTGCTGGATCTCCGATATCACGGAATGGATCTGGTACACGAACTCCGAGCAGTTCCGCAAGCTGGCCCTGGTGGGCAAGCGCTTCTCGCTTGAATCGCTCAAGGCTTGGGTAAAGAACCGTGTGCAACACCATGATGAGCACACGCTGCTCGATCCTTTCGAGGAGGACTTCGCGGGGCAGGAGGAGCCGCCGATGAAGGAGGTGCTCGATGCGGCGGAGCCCTATCTGCCGCCGAGCGGCGCTCTGGGCGAAATGGTGCTGAACGTCGGCAAGACCGCCTGTCTGGCCGCGCGGGGCGTCGACGGCGTGGTGGACATCAGCCCCTTCACCTGTATGAACGGCATCGTCAGCGAAGCGATCTACCCGCGGCTAGGCCGCGACCTTGACGGTATGCCTATCCGCACGTTCTATTTCGACGGAACGCAGATTGATCTCGACCGCGACCTCGGCGTATATATCGAGTTGGTCCGAGCCTACCAGCGGCGAAAAAAGCATCCGCGAAGGTACCCGAAGTATCCGGCCGCGTAGATTCCAGTACGTCTAGAACTGCCGCGTGATCCACATCCCGAAGATTCCATGAGCGTTAACGCAGCGGCTGGGTATACTATAGCGACAACCCGGTGATTGACCCGCGACCGCGGTGTCCAATGCCGGGAAAGAACGGAGCGGAGAACATTCTTATGAGAGTGCAGACTCGAATACTCTGCGCGGGCGCCATGTTGGTTGCCGCGCTGGCGATGTATGCGTCGCAGAAGACCGGGGCGGCCCCGGACTCCTCGCCGGCGGCCGAGGCCAGACCCCAGGTGATGGACGGCAGCCGCGGCTTCGTGGATAAGAGCGGGAAGCTGCGCGAGCCCGAGATCGAAGAGCGCGTTCAGACGACAGCGGCACCCGCGCCGGCCGGCAAAGTGACCGTCATTCTGAAATCGAACGGAACCAGAATGGTGAAGCTTCCACCGGAGTTCATGTCTTTTTCGGTGGCCGCGGTGGGTTCGGATGGGAAGGTGCGCGTGAGCGAAGTCACGGGCGACGCTGAAGCCGCCGCTCGCATCAAGGAAGGCGTCCGCCCGGCGCCGGTGTCCGGAAAGGAGGCCGCCGATGTTCAATAGAACACTCTGCCTCGTCATTTTCTTGGCCGCGTTTGCGGTCGCGAGTTTCGGAGCCGCCAACATCGTCATAGTCAACGGCGACGACCCGGATGAAGGATTCAACGACACCACTCCGGCCGCGCCGATCGGCGGCAACACCGGCGTCACCGTCGGCGAACAGCGTCTGAAGGCCTTTGAGTATGCCGCCCAGATTTGGGGTTCCAAGCTCGACAGCGTGGTGACGATCCGGATCTTCGCTGTCTTTGACCCGCTGCCGTGTTCCGCCACGGGCGGCGTGCTGGGCGGCGCTTCGCCCACGTTTGTATTCGCGAATTTCCCGGGCGCGCCGTTGACGGACACCTGGTATCCCAAGGCGCTGGCGAACAAGCTGGCCGGCGTGGACCTCGAGCCCCCCGCCGAGGACATCTTCACGCAATTCAACTCCGATTTGGGAAAGCCGGGGTGCCTGGAAGCCTCTGGTTGGTACTACGGCCTGGACAACAACGCCGGAAACCTCATCGATCTGCCGGCCGTGCTGTTGCACGAGTTCTCGCACGGGCTCGGCTTCACCAGCATCACCGGCAGCTCCGGCGAACTGCTGGCGGGCCTCCCGTCCATCTACAACCGCTACATGTACGACTCCACGCTCGGCAAGACGTGGGATGTCATGACGGACTCGGAGCGTCAGGCCTCCGCCGTCAACACGAACAAGCTGTCGTGGATCGGTCCTTACGTCAACACGTCCGCCCCGCTCGTGCTCGCCAAGGGCGTGGCCCGGTTGGAGGTGAACTCTCCGCCGGAGCTGAAGGGGGACTACCGGGTGGGCACCGCATTGTTTGGTCCTCCGCTCAGCTTCCCGAGCATCACCGGCGAGATGGGTCTCGTGCTGGACGGAGCAGGGGTATCGAGCGACGGGTGTGAGCCGCTCACCGGAGCCGCGGCCAAGGCCGTCAAGAACAAGATCGCCCTGGTCGACCGCGGGACGTGCGCCTTCACCATCAAGGTGAAGAACGCCCAGAACGCCGGCGCCAAGGCAGTCGTCATCGCCGATAACGTCGCGGGTTCACCCCCACCCGGTCTCGGTGGCTCGGATCCGACTATCGTCATCCCCAGCGTGCGCATCTCGCTGGCCGACGGCAACGCCATCAAGGCGGTCCTCTCGTCGAGGTGGCCGGCCAGTTCAGGGGTGAACTTGTCGCTCGGTCTGGACCACCGGCTGACCGCAGGGATCGACGAAGGCGGTCGCGTGCTGCTGTGGGCGCCGCTGCCGTACCAGAGCGGCTCCTCGCTGTCCCACTGGGATACGATCGCCACCCCCAACCTGCTGATGGAACCGTTCATCAATCCCGATCTCACGCACAGCGTCGAGCCTCCGCAGGATCTCACTCTGCCGCTGATGAAGGATATCGGCTGGTAGGAGGGGATGGTGAACGCGATGCGCGGCGGACGGGATGACCGTCCGCCGGCGCGTCACGGCGGTTCGCGGGATGATATCTTGAGGGCGCGTATGAGCGCCGCGGAAGCACCGCGCTGCCCCTGGGCGAAGGGCGAACTGGACATCCGCTACCACGACAGCGAATGGGGTGTGCCGGTGCACGATGACCGCCTCCTTTTCGAGTTCCTCGTGCTCGAAGGGGCGCAGGCCGGCCTCTCTTGGAGCACAATCCTGAGAAAGCGCCCGCACTACCGGCGGGTCTTCGACAACTTCGAGCCCGAAACGGTTGCGCGCTACACCTCCCGAAAGATCGAGAAGCTGCTGTCGGACCCGGGCATCGTCCGCAATCGCCTGAAGATCGAAGCCGCGGTCGGCAACGCTCGTGCGTTCTTGAATGTCCGGGAGGAATTCGGCTCATTCGATACGTGGATCTGGCGATTTGTGGGCGGGCGCCCGAAGATCAACGCCTGGAATTCGATGGCTGATGTGCCGGCGCGCACGCCCGAATCCGACGCCATGTCGAAGGAGCTGAAGCGCCGCGGTTTCCGTTTTGCCGGCTCTACCATCTGCTACGCGTTCCAGCAGGCCGTCGGCATGGTGAACGACCACCTGACCGATTGCTTCCGCTACGCCGAACTGGGCGGCTTGCGCAGCCACAAATAGCAGTGGTTGCCGATTCGGCGCGCGTCCGGCCGCCGGAGGAGGAGCAGATCGAGATACCGAAGCGGGAAGAGCAGCCAGCCGAGGAGGCCGTGGATGACGATCCTCCAAAGTTTCCAGGGAAGGAGAAGCTTCGCGTACTCGAGAATCACGATGAGCAGGGTCGCCGTGGGTCCAGTGCGCCAGCCTTCGGCCACGACCTCCAGTCCGCCGGCATACAGCTTCAAGCCGTCAATGGTGAAGCGGTGGTAGTCCTCCGGGTACCGGTGAAACGGGTGACAGAACGGCGTTACCACGTGGGCGAAACCGCCGGGGGCGAGGACGCGACGGATCTCCTGCATGACCTTCGCGGGGTCCCGGACATGCTCCAACACGGCATCGCATTCCACACGCTGGAAGACGCCGGCCCGGAAGGGGAGCAAGAGAGCGTCCGCCACCACGTCAATCCCCTCCGCCCGCAGGATGTCGAGGTTGACACACCCCTCCACCCGGTTACCGGCGCCTCCGACATAGAGGTTCCAGCGGCCGAGCGGCGCGTCAATCCGCTCCATCGGGTTCAGCACGAAGGGCCGTGGCGGCTCAAGCCATCGGCGGAGGCGGCTCGGCGCCGTTGGCATGGGATGCTTACCGGACCTCCGGCTTCGGGTTCCCCTCGTACTCCCGGCGGCGGCGCGCGTCCGGCATTTCTACTTCCTGAAGAACAAGGCCGTACCGGCTGCCCTCCGGATCGGCGAGAATCCGCTCGTTGTTCCAGTCCCGGGCGAAGTTGGCGGAGTAGCACAGCCAGGCGGTGCGG
>CAYRPT010000055.1:0-1078 GCA_964425895.1 uncultured Solibacteraceae bacterium
TGACGCTTCCACCTCCACCGAGTACGGGCCTGGATTCAACTGAAGGAGCTGGTAGAAACCAAGCTCGTTGGAGACAGCCTCGGTTCGGATGCCGGTTTCGGTGTTCGTCGCGGTGACGGTCGCCCCGGGCACGGTGCCCCCGGTGGCGTCCGTGATCGTGCCCAGGATGGATCCGAATTGGCCCTGCCCAAGGGCCACGGTGACTCCACCGAGCAGCACGGAAAGAGAGATGACCAACCAACGGAAACGAGCCGAGAGTGGTTGCATGGTTACTCCTTTAGTCGCATTCGTCGATCTCGGGCGTAATTCTAAGGCGACACCCCTGCGTGCTAAGAAATCGTCCGTCCTCGATTCTGAGCCAGTAAGCCCCACGGCGCAAGGTGTTATCACCGTGAAATTCACGGTGAAACAACGGGAGAGACGTCGCGTTTTCGGGCTGCTCCACGCCCCCATGCGGCCGCCGGCATTTGTCAGCTCATTTCGCGAGCCGCTAATACAGCCAAGGCTTCTTCGTGGGAAGCGACGTCCGGAACTCGTCTATGTACAAGCCGATCTTCTCGATGGGGATGCGCTTGAAACCCAGCTTCCAAACCGGCGCGTCGTCCTTGAACTGAAAGCTCCAGTTCGCCGCATCCATGAAACCGGGATCTTCCCCCGTCACCAGGTTGTTCTTGTAGGTGACGAACTCCCGTTCCTGCTCCGTGTCGGCGAAGACGGACTGGAGTTCCATGTGTCCCCACTGGTCCACAAACTCCTTCCAGCGGCCCCCGACCACGACGTTGCGCGCGACGAGGTTGTTCGAGGGAGCTTTCGGATCCCCCCGATCCAGCATGGTGGCAAGGCCAGGGTACTTATTGTAGGGAGGCTTGGTGTAATCGACGGACTTCAACTCCTCGTACAGGTCCCGCTTGGTTCCCTTGCCGATCTCCCAGATGCGCCAGTTGAGGCCGCGGGGATCCAGGTGGAACGCCGGCTGGCAGTTGATCATCACGTTGTTCTCGATCACGTTGTCCCGCCCGCCGCCGATATACGTGGCTCGCGGGACGTCAAAATAGACGTTGCCGTAAAGCGTCTGGCC
>CAYRPT010000055.1:1088-11587 GCA_964425895.1 uncultured Solibacteraceae bacterium
GGCCGCTGGCGTTGTTGTCGATGTAGTTCGTCACCACGCCATACCCGTGAGGCGTGTTCTTGATGTGGTGGAAGTAGTTGTGGCGTACGATGTTGCCGCGGCCGGTGAACCCGCCTCCGATGTAGATGACGCCGACGTCGCCCGTGACCTGCGCGATGCTGTGGAACTCGTTGAACTCGACGACGTTGTCGTTGCCGCCGAGGCTGATGGCGCCGTGGGGCACGTCGTGAATGTAGTTGTGGGCCACGCGATTCCCGACCCCGCCGACTCGCACCGCAGGGTGATTGGCCAGGTTGATCCGGGCGTACCCGTGAAAATGGTTGTTTACGACGTAGTTCCCGGCCGGAGCGAGGGTTTTGCGGTCTCCGCCCGCGACGCGAACCCCGCCCTCGCCCAGACCGTAGAAGTCGCAGCTTTGCACACCGTTCTTGGACCCGTCGAGAAGCACACCGTAGTTCCCCACGTTCCGGATGGTGCAACCCGCGATCTGGTTGTTCGAGCCGCCCCTCACCTCAAACGCGTGCGAGCGGCCCCCCTCGAGCACGAGCCCGCGGATCATCACATAGGAAGCCCCGTCCAGCACCACCATCGTGTCCTTGAGCATCGAAACGTAGGCGGAACCCGTCGCGGGCGGCGATGGGGGCCAGAAGTAGAGCAAGCCCTTAGCGGTGTCCACGAAGTATTCGCCGGGCGAGTCCAGCTCCTCGAGGACGTTGAGATAGTAATATCTTTGTCCGCGCGTGTAACCCCAATTCCGCGGATGCGGCGGCGTCGGATAGATGTGGCGCTGCGCGGTGTCGATCCGGTCGATCTTTACGTACGAGTCACGGTAATCGAACGCCCAGAAACCATGCATCCAGATGTTCTGCACGTCGGACCACCGCTTTGGCCGGTCGCCGTAGTACTTAAAGAACCCGTAGTGCCGGCCCAGAGGGAGGCCGTCGACGTAGAGACGATAGTAACCCGCATCTTCCGGAACCTGCCCGGACTCCCACGGTTGCGGCACCTCGATAATGCGCTCCCAGGCGTCGTTCGGCCATCGCGCCACCGTCATCGCCTGATCGCGGAAAAACAGTTCCATCACCCCCGGCCGCTGCTCGCGGCCGAAGCCGGTTTGGGACCGTTCGCCGAAATCCGTGATACCCGCCGCCTTCAGGTCGGCCTGCAAAACGTGGTCCAGAGCCGGTGCGGGGATACGCCGGCGCGCGTCGGGATCGGAGAGGGGGCGAAGATCAGAGACCTCCTTTCCGCCGCTCAGGACGACCCGCTCGTTGCCGTAGGGGCGCCATGTAACCGGATTGTCAGCTACCCCGGAGTCCTCGGCGCGGAGCCGGAACGTCTCGCTGAGGTAATAGACGCCTCCCCGGAGGTGTACGGTGACCGGTTCGCGCCGGCCGGCCCGAAGGAAGTCGCGGACGGCGTTCCGGGCTCTCGTGAGCGTCGCGAACGGGTGAGGCTCCGAGCCGTCCGCGGCATCACTGCCGTTGGGTGCGATGTAGAAATCCCTGGCGTCACCTCGCACGCCTGAAGCCAGAACGAGCACGGTGAAGAATGCCAGCCGGAACGAATCCCTCAGCGGATCCCTTCGAGCGACAAAGCGAGAAAACATGGCAGAGTTGCCTCCTTTTATGGGCCCCGCGGGGCCTCCACAACCCGGGCGGATAGCGGGGCCTTCGTGGGCCGGAATCCACGGGTGCCCCGTCTCGCCGCGCCGGGCGCTGTGCGCTGGCGGTTAGGTCTCCACTTCCAGAGCAGCGTAGGCGGACAACTCTGGCAGATGCACGGCCACACCACCCATCTCCGGGCCCAGCGAGACCTGCTGAGCTTCCTCGCTCTCCATCCGCCAGACCATCGCCTTGCGGTAAGGCTGCCGCAGCCAGACCACCGGGGGATGTCCGCCCGGGCGCCCGCTGAAGTTCAGCAGGTGCAGGATCGCGCGCGATCCCGCCGGCGGGATCGTGAGGTTCGTCACGATGGAACTCACGTTGTAGAGCCGCAGCAAATCGTTGGCGCGGCTCAGCAGCATGTGAGCGTCGAGCGCCACCAGATAGGGGTCCGGAGAGTCTTCCTTCGAAACGGCCAACCGGCCCTTGCCGACCGAACGCAGCGAGAACCGTGGGTGTTCTCCGTCTGGTCCACCTTTGCCGTCCGACCAGCCCTTGCCGGCGAGCAGGAGCCCCCCGTTCCTCACGAACTCCAGCAGCTTGGCCCGGGGCTCGCCGGCCGGCGGCGGCTGATCCATGCAAACGATCGCTTTGAGCTCGTCGAGGGCCGCCTCCTTCAATTGACCTGCCTCCAGGACACGGCATGGTAACTGGCGACGCGCCATCAGATTCAGAACCTCCAGGGAAAGGAACTCGTTGTCGCCGGAGAAGTCGGACAAGACGCCCGCCACCCCGGCCGGCCGGTACGCGCTCCATCCCGCATGTTGTTCAAAGAAGTGAAGCGCACGGACCAGCGATCGCCAAACCACTGCGCTCTCGGGAGTCTGCTTCAGCAGCCCGGACATCGTTCGATCGTCGAGCGAAGAGACCCAGCGAACACCTGCACATGCGGCGTCCGCCACGGCCAATGCGTAGGACTCCGGACGGACGATCTCGTTCCTGGAGGGTGGATCATACAGCAGCCAGATACTTTTGTCCGGCGCCATGGTTCGTGCCAGGTTTGCATACCAGGCGTTGGAATCAATCCAGGCTGCACGCGTGGGACCGGACGATGCTTCGTCGACACCGCCGGGCTCCTTCACTCCGGGCCAGGAATTTCCTTGAATGGCCAGCAAAGAGCAGTCGGCTCGCCAGACGACGCGCGAGCGCTCCGCCAGCGGCGCGGTCTTCACTCCGGCGCCGCCGTTCGGTCCTTCAGTCAAGAGCGCGTCGAGCTTGGCCGCGGCTGCTTTCCGGTAGGCGGCTTCGCCCGCGGAGGCAGACACCTGGCCGGCGACCGCCAGACCTTTGGATCGCGCGGCGGCTATCAAAGGTTCGAGACACTTCTGCTGTTCGTCATCGCCGGATGCACCGGCAGCCCAGCCCACCACCAGGCAGTTGATCGGAGTCCCGGCCAGCATGTCGAGCATCTCGGGACGGGCCCAGCCTCGAAGAAGGTCCTCGCGCAAAGCCGCGGGGGAATTGCGCCGCACCAGTTCCAGCGGCCCAGCCGGCCAGCGCATCGGGATCCAACCGGTCATCCCCGCCTCCTTCCGCGGGCGCCGGGCGGGCGGTCGCCATATAGCCTCCGCCTGCGCTCGGCGCGCTTCGGGCGCAGCCCCGCATAGTCGTACACCACGTCCTTGAGCGGCGTTCCCACCACCTCGATGCGACTGAGATCCCGCGTCCCGGCGCCGAGGTCCTCGGCCAGCTTCATCGTGTTGTCGCAGGTCTCGAAGGGACTGGTTCCGCGGTCCGCCATGGGATCGTAGTTCATCATCGCGGTCCCTACCGCGTCGATGCACACGATGTTCGTGCTGGCCATGATGACGCCCGGCTCCACGAAATCGCACAGCACGCTCGCTCCCTGGCCCCCGGCCATGCTGGTGACCCCGTCGAGGATTGACAAATGAACCGGCCTGGCGGCCACCAGATCCGCAATGATTCGCGGTACGCGGTAGCCGTCCTCGCGGGACGAGGCGGGATCGTTCTCCGGGGGTGCGCCCAGGGCGGGCTGCCGTTCTCCATAGTGTAGAATCGACATCCGGCCGTTCCGGGGAAACTCGCCTTCCGGATCGACGCCCGCGCCGCTGCCGTAGATGGTGAGCGGCGTGATGCCGAAGAGGTTCTTCAAGCACAGCGTGACGCCGGTCGTCGAGTGGTCTTTCGGCTTGGCGATCGATACGAAGACGTCGCAGTCCTCGTACGAATGGTTCAGATCGTAGCCCGGGTAGATGTATCCCCCGCCGGGAACACGGAAGCGCGAGTACCTCTTCCCGTTCGCGAAGTTGGTGTTCTCGAACTCCACCCGGCGGGCGGCCCTCCGGAACATGCTGGGGTCCCAGTTGGCCTCGAAGAAGTGCTCCTCGAGCGGCGCCGACTGCGGGGCCCAGGCGCTTTCCAGCAGGCGGATCCGATGGGCGCCGGCCTTATCCATCAGGGTCATGACCGCCGTGGTCAGTTCCGGGTGGGGCCAGTGCGATTCACCCAAGGGCCGGTAGCCGAGCCGACGGTCCGGACCTCCGTTCAGGTTCAGCTTGATCGCCACCGTCTTGCCCTTGACAATCCGGCCCAGACCGCCGATCTGATCGAACACCGTCTCCAGGGACGGCAGGAGTTCCGGGCCGTAGTTCCGGCACCGTGCAATCGCCACCGGCGCCGCCGGGGCGGCGGTGGCCCGCCCGGTGGCCAGAACCGCCGCTGCCCCGGCCAGAACCTGTCTTCGAGTGAGTTCGCTCATCCTGCCTCCTGGCATCGGCGTCTAGTCCAGGCCTTCCGGAACCCGGTAACCCGTCACCTTCGTCGGAATCGACCATGCTGAGGATTCGCCGACCATATACAGCGTACTGCGATCCGGACCGCCGAAGGTGCAACTGACGGGATACTGCGGGCACCAGATGGTCCCGAGGTAGATTCCCGCCGGGTCGAATATCTGGACTCCGCTCAGGGTGGCGACGTAGATCCGGCCGGTGGTGTCCATGGCCATGCCGTCGGCCCGGGAGTCGAAGCGTTCTTCCGGTTTGGCGGCGCTGAGCACCTCGGGAGTCAGGTTCAGGACAGCAAACGGCCGTTTGTTGGCGAGGGAGCCGTCGGGCTGAATGTCGTAGGCCCACACGTAGTTCTCCCCCGGCTGGAACCACGTGTTGTTCACATAGAGCGTCTTGCCGTCAGGCGACACCTCGATCCCGTTGGGCATGGCGTATTCCCCCGCCGGTATGACCACTTTCGCCTCCCCTCCGGGCGCCACATAGTAGACCTGTTTGCCCGGCTGGCTCTTCTTCGCCTCGGGCGTGAACTGCGGGTCGGTCACGTAGATTCCGCCCTTCGCGTCCATCACCAGGTCATTGGGGCCGTCAATCGCCGCTCCGTTCACGTGGGACAGCACTGTCTTTCGCATCTGTCCGGAGTTGGGGTCCACCTCGAGGACGCGGTGGCCGAACATGTCGCAAACCAGCAGATTTCCGTCCCGGGAGGCGATGGTTCCGTTGGTCTGCATGCCTTTCGAGAGCACCGTCCACTTGCCGTCAGCCTCCATCCGAATCAAACGGCTCTTCGCCGGATCGCCCGTCCAGTCGCCGTTCCGGTGGTCGCGGAAGTACATGTCGGAGAAGTAGAGCCGTCCCTTGAGCCAGGTGGGGCCTTCGGCGAACGTGAAGCCTTCGGCCAGCTTCACCGGTTTGACGCCTGGCGCCACGACCTGCTCATAGCGCGCCGTCTGCTGCTTCGCCCGCTCCACGTAGTCGGGCCGCACGGGCCAAAAGACATCCAGTTGGTCCGCGCCAAATTCGCTCAGCTTCGCCGAGTGGGCCATGCCGCCGGGGAGGAACACGACGTTGTTCCGCTCGCCGCCGAACCGATACGTGGACTCCATGATCCCTTGCTCCAGGCCGCCCCGGAGGGTGAGCAGAAGCTGGTCCTCGGGATGGATGTGCATCGGAAACTCGGAGCCCGGGTCCATGCGGACGAAGCTGAGCTGGGCGTTCCGTCCCCAAACCAGGCGGGCCATCGCGTGGCTTCGCTGGTAGGTCTTCGACGGTTCGGGATCGGTGACCGGAGTGAACTGAATCTCGTTCAGGTTGTAGACCACGCCGGGTTGGAGCGACGGCTCCACGCCTTGATCCGGGAATCCGGCGGCTTCCGGGACAGAAGCCCCGGCCATCCGAAGGTGTTCCGCGCGCACCGGCGAGTAGACCTCGATCGCCTTCCAGCCGTCCGGCCCCGCCGCCAGCGACCGTCTGGCGCCGGCTTCCAGATAGAGCACCGCGTCTTTGGTCAACTCGACTTCTTCCCCGGCGATCCGGCAACGGGCCGAACCTTCCCGGACCACGGTAATGAGCTCCTCGGTGAGCTCCTGATCCGGGTACGTCGCCCCGGGAGCCATCTCCACGACTTCGAGGAGAACCCCCCGGCCCCAGACCACCTTGGCCGTCACGCCGCTCGCCAGCGTGATGCCGTCCAGGGCGGCCAGCTCCGACGGCGCGCCGGGCTCGAGCTTCGGACGGACCGGGACGGCCGGAAGCGTGCGGCCACGGCCCTTGAGCCCCAGCTTCTCAACGATCTTCCGGTTCGTGTCCATCCAGGCCTCTTCGGGACCGGCGGTGCAGGAGAGCAACAACATCCCGAGGCAGACGAACGCTCCCGGCCGGACATGAATTGCGAGTGGGGATCTCATGTAACCTCCTTGAAATGACACGGTGCGGCATCGGGATCTCACCGGACCTTGGAGCCCATCAGCCTCAGCCGGCCCCATGGCCGCTGCCGCCTGCCGGACGCCGGTCCTTCACCGGCATCCCGAGCCGGCGGAAACCACTGCTCGTGATGAAAATAGAAGCGATTGCCCGAGCCGTGCTCCTTGGTGTCGAGATCGCCCAGCGCGATCTTCAGCGCCACCTCGACTTCTCCGTCGGCCGGCGAGTAGTACCGGGCGGGCGCCAGTTCCAGGCACGGGTTGAACCGGATGGCCCATTCCAGCACATAGCCGTTGTCGCCGGGTTTCCTGGCGGCGGCGCACTTCATCACGCCGTCGCGCAGCCAGCGTTGATACAAATTCCAGGCCTCCTCCCGGGCGCGCGGCTCTCCCTCCAGGATTCCGCCGGCGCCAACTCCGCCGCCGCGCGACTTCGTGAGGTTGCAGACCATCTGCCAGGACGTGCCGTCGCCGAGGACGCCGCGCCGCTCACCGGCCCGGCCGGTCGTATCAATCAGGATCTCCGCCTCGTCTCCGTACCATGGATAGCCTTCTCGCGTGAGATCATGCGCCTTGGGGTTGGTCTCGGGAACGAAGCGCGGCGTCTCGATTCCGTAAAGGAGATCATCGGTCACATCCATGCCGAAGTAGAGCCACTCGTTGTCGTGCTTCACGTAGCCTTTGAGCGACAGGTCCCGATCGTCGGTCACCGGATGGAAGGCCGGCAGCCAGTCCTTCACGCCGGTGAACTCGGACGCATCGGCCCATTCCGAAGGCCCGATCACGCCGTCGAGCACCGGGGCCCGGCCGAAATACGAGCGAAGTAGGTCCTGGTCTTGCGCTTGGAGGGTTCCGGCGGCGGCCAGCAAGGCAAGGATCCAACCCCTCATTTCTCGCAGTACCTCTCCCCGTTGCAGAACAGAGGCTGGTCGAAGTAGGGGCATCGGGCGTCGCCGGGGCATGCCTGGGAATCGGCCGGGCTTTGACCGGGGGCGGGAGCAATCAAGCTCCCGCTCAGGGCGGCCGTCGTGACGAGAAAGTCCCGCCGCTTCAGCTCATCCGCCATGGCGCTCTCCTCCTTTCGTCGCTCGGGCAGCCCGTTGACTCAGAAAGCGCTGGTGGGTCAATGTGGGATCCGTCCAGCGGTGTCCCATCCTGTCGGCGATGCCCTGGATATGCGAGAACGTGGCGCTCACGGCCTCCATCCCGCCGCGGATATGTTCGAGCGAAAACGTCTTCCACGGCTCCAGCAACCGCGAGGCCTCAATGGCCGCCTCATGGTCCAGCAGGCCTGTGCCCATGGGCGCTTCATCGATATGAATGACAAGCAGTTTGTCGGATACGGCCACATCCTTCACGTGGAACATCGCGATGCGGTCGCCGAGTGTCTCGACCGTGCAGCGGATGTACCGGCCGGAGTCGTAAACCCTCTCGGGCGTCATGTGATTGACGAAGTCGAGTGTCACGCGGATATAGCGGGAATCCACACGATCCACAAACTCTTTCATGGAGGCGACGTTGTGGGCGATCGTCCATTGCGTTGTCTCCGGGGAGACGACGCAGCCGGAGTCCTGCGCCGCGGCGGTGAGCTTCTTCGCGTCGCGCACCAATTGGTCCATCACCCGCGGCGTGAAGTTGTCGGGATGATGAGACCAGATGCCGGTGGGATTCATACTCCCGATAGACGGTTGTATGCACTGGAAGCCGAGGCGGCCGGCCGCCTTCAGCAGTTTGATCATCTGCTGGTGGTGCTCCGCGGTTTCCGCGGGATCCGGACGGGTGATGGCGAAGCCGCAGGGGACGATGCCCGGCGTCAGTCCGTTGTCCGCGAGGACACTCCTGATGAAATCGAGCTGGCCGGGGCTCGCATCGATGATGTGGCGGTAGTTCAGACCGACCACCCGAATGCCCATATCGTAGTAGGTCTTCGCCTCGGCGGGATCGATCGGCGGGAGCGGCGTCGTTGAAGGCGCCTCACCGCGCCGCCGCTGGCCGCCTCGCCCAAAGGCGTCATTCAGGCAGAGTCTCATGTCGCTCCCCTCCGGCCGGACGCGCCGGCCAGGAAACGATCCCGGGTGAGGGAGGGATCTGTCCAGCGATGCCCAATGCGGCCGGCGATAGTCTGAATATGATCGTGCGCCTTCTTCAGGCTGGTCTCGTCCCGGATGTGCTCCAGCGAGAAGGTCTTCCAGGGTTCCAGCTCATTGGACACGCGAAGGAGCGCCTCGTGGTCGAGCCAACCTGTACCCATGGGGGCTTCGTCCAGGTGGACAACCAGGTTCTGGTTTCCAATCTTGACGTCCTTCACGTGGAATATCCCAATTCGGTCCCCCAGCGTCCGGACCGCGCAGCGGATGTAACGGCCCGAATCGTAGACCCGTTCGGCATCCATGTGATTGGTGAAGTCAAAGGTCACTCGCACCAACGGAGAGCCGACCCGGTCGACGAACTCCTTCATCGTGGCGATGTTGTGAACGACCGTCCATTGGGTGGTCTCCGGGCAGATGGCCACGTTGTTGTCCGCCGCCACCTTCGCCAGCTTGCGCACGTTCTCGACCAGTAGATCCATAGACTTCGGCTTGAAGTTGTCGGGATGGTGGCGCCAGACGTTGTCCGGATTCATGCTGCCGACGGACGGTTGGAGGGCAGGGACGCCGAGCTTTCCGCATACTTCGAGCATCCGGACAATCCGCCTGTTTTCCCGGTCGGTTGCCGAAGGATCCGGGCGAATCAAAGCCGCGCCTGCCGGCGCCGGCCCAGGGAACAACCCGGCGTCGCTGTAAATACGCTTCGCGTGCTCAATGTCGGCCGCCGTGCTTTCGTCCAAGGTTCCGCCCGCATTGACCCCCACAACGCGAAACCCTATGTCGTAGTAAAGCTTCGCCGTTGCCGGGCTGAACTGGCTCAGCGGGCGCCCAAATCCGTCGTTCCAACAGAATCGCATATGAACCTCGCGGAGTCCCGCCGAAAGCCTGACACTCCGCCTGCCTGCCTTGAGACTCCTCTCCATTAGCTGCTGCCAGACCGTCCAGCACAAGGGAATTCACGGTGGTTTCACGGTGAAGTGCGCCGCGTGCCCCCGAACGACCGGCGCCACGACTAGCCTGCCGGGTGGCATACACCTTCCGGGGCAGGGATTATGCCTCCGCCGGCTCCGCCACGGAGCAGGTCTTCCTAATCTCAGGATTCACCGTGAAACCACCGTGAAACAGGAATCGCCCGGAGACCCTTAAGGCGAGCAGCCACGGATCGCATGGCGGCTTCCGCTCCACGGCCGGCGAGGACGCATTCCTGCCTTCCTTCGGGATACAATGACAGGTCGTCCCGGGACATGCTGCTCGGGAGACGATGTTCCAGCCGCCGCGGAGCCTTGGGTCTCCGGCGCCGGGTCAAAGAGTGCCAATCATGAGTGTCGAAGTCTTTCGTAATTACATCAACGGCGAATGGGTCGACGGTCTGCACTTCGAAAACCGGAACCCCGCCAATACCGACGATCTCGTCGGCTACTTCGTCAAGGGGCAGCCGGCCGACATCGCAGCGGCCGCCGGCGCGGCCCAAGAGGCGTTGCCCGGATGGTCGTCGCTGAATGCCCCGAGCCGGGGCAAACTCCTGTTCAAGGTCGCCGACATCCTCGAGTCCCGCCTGGATCAGCTCGCCGAAGAGATGACGCGCGAGGAAGGCAAAACTCTCCCCGAGGCCAAGGGCGAGACGATGCGGTCCGTCAACATCTTCCGCTATTACGGCAGCGAAGGCTCGCGCCTGCCAGGCTTCCAGGTCCCCTCGGAGCGGCCTCGCGTGCACATGTTTGCTGTCCGGAAGGCCATCGGAGTGGTGGGCCTGGTCACGCCGTGGAATTTTCCGAGTGCCATCCCGGCGTGGAAGCTGGCGCCGGCGCTCGTCTGCGGCAATACGGTGGTTCTGAAACCGGCGTCCGGCGCGCCGCTGTGTGCATGGCGCATTGTGGAGGCCTGCCACGAGGCCGGCATCCCCAGGGGCGTGGTGAACTACGTCGCGGGGTCCGGCGGCACCCTCGGCGAGGCGCTGATCGACGCTCCGCCGCTCAAGGCGATCTCGTTCACCGGCTCGTGCGGTGTCGGTAACCTGCTCCATGAGCGGGCCAGCCGCCGCCGGCTGCGCATCCAGCTCGAAATGGGCGGAAAGAACCCGAC
>CAYRPT010000056.1:0-11572 GCA_964425895.1 uncultured Solibacteraceae bacterium
CGCGAGCCTGCTGGTATGCGGCGCGCGCCTCGTGGATGTCGTGGCTATGCATGCGGGCGAGCACCTGACCCTCGGCGACAGGGTCTCCTTCACGAACGAAGAGCCCGACGATGCGGCCGCTGGTAACTGCGCCGACGCGCCAGGTCTGGTTCTCGTTGATGGTGATGCGCCCGGTGACGCGCACGGTCTCCGGCAAAGTCCGGATCTCGACCTCGCGCACGGCGATGGCGTTGGAACGCTGCGCCTCGGGTGGAAAAGTGACCCCGTGGCCGCTCGGTTCTTCGACAGCCGGGGCGGCGGCCGGCTGCACGGGAGCGGCGCGTTCCCCAGACGAGCATGCGGCCGCCAGCCAGGCGGCGATCAGCAACGCGGCGCGGCGCCCGGCTGCCCGGCGTGTTTCCAGCCGGAGGCCACCCGGGTTCGGCCTGCCAGACGTTTCCAGCGCTCTCCTCATGGCTCGACCCCCAACGCAAGCTCCAGTTCCGCGATGCTTTGCCGGTACTCCGCGAGCGCCCGATAGTACAGCGTTTCCGTTTCGATTCGCAGGCGCTCGGCGTCAATCAGGCGCAGCAAGTCGGAGCCGCCCTCGCGGTAAGCTGCTTGAGCAATTCGTGCGAACTCGGCTGCCCGCTGCCGCATGGGCTTCAGTGACTCCTGAATTTGACGGCGCCGGATGCCGTAGCTTTTCTGCGCCGCGTCCACCTCGGCCCGGACCACGGCCGCGGTGGCGGCGAGTTCGGCGCGGGCGCCCGCAATCCGCGCCGACGCCGCGTCGATATTACCTTGGTTGCGGCTGCGGAACGGCAGATCGAATTGAAGGCCGGCCAGCAAGGAATCGTACCCCCCGGTTCTTTTGTACCCGCCCACCGCGGTCAAGTTGGGCTGGGCGCCTGCCTGCTGGAGGCGAAGGTCGGCCTCGGACTGCCGGAGGGCCAGACGCGCCAGCTTCATCTCGGTGCGCTTTTCGAGCGCCGAGTCCGCCTCCGCCGGCGGCGCTTCGTCGGCGGAGAGCTCCAGCGGGCCATAAACGACGGTTTCGGGGATCGCTTCCAATCCCATCTGGCGGTAGAGCCCGATGCGCGCCGCCTCTTCTTCCAGGCGGGCGGAGCTTGCGGCCAGCTTGATCCGCTCGCTTTCCAACTGCACCCGGAGGAGGTCCACCTCGGGAGCGGCGCCCTCCCGCACGCGCACATCATGGTAGTCGACGGTGAGGCGGAAGTTCGCCTCGATGTCGAGAAGGAGCTCGCGGAGGCGGCGGCCGCCTGCGGCCGCCCAATACGCCACCTTGACATTACGGGCGATTTGTTTCCGCAATAGCTCCAGCTCGAGCTCGGCCTGCTCGATACCGGCGGCCGCCGCGTTGATGCGCCGGGGCCTCTTTCCCCCCGTCTCAATGGTCTGCTGCAGGAAGGCGAAGGTGTCGGTAAAAGTCCAGAAGGTCGTGGCGCTCGGCAGGGGACGGATGTTTTCCTGCTGGAAGACAAATGTCGGGTTCGGAGTCAGGCCAGCCTGCCGCCGCACACCACGGGCCGCAGCAACCCGCTGTTCGGCGATCTGGAGGCGCGGGTGACCTGAGATGGCTCGCTGGACCGCCTCGCTCAGCGACAGAACCTCCTCGCCCGCGGCCGGCAAGGCCTGGAAAAGGATCACCACGCCGAGGTGTGTCCAATCAGAAATTCGCATCGATCAATCCACACGATGGCAGAAAATAGCCCGATGTGCACGTTCGATGCCGGAAGGAACGGCCGGGGCATGGAAGTTTCGCTCCGTCTCGGGATACCGGTGAAAGGTGTTTGCGCCCGGAAGCGCTCATGACATCAGCGTTCGGAGCGGCGCAGCCCTTGCATTGCGGACTCGACGGCGATGCGGAATTTGCGCAGTCCGTCGGGTCGCGCGGCCGGTCGTCCGGCGACAGGCACACCTCCTGGCCGGATTCCCGATTTCCCGCTTGCACACTCAACCTGCCTTGGGACAGGATCGAATGTTGGATCGCAAGGAGGTGAAATGGAACTGGACGGACGCGTGGCGATCGTCACCGGCGGCGCCATGGGAATCGGGAGAGCCGCCGCGGAGTGCCTGGCCAGGGAAGGCGCGGCGGTAGTCATCGTCGACAATCAGGAGGCGGCCGGCGCCGCGGCGGCCGCCGAGCTCGAGGCGGCTCACCCGGGCATGGTGGCCTTCTGCCACGCCGATATCTCCCGGCCGCGGGATGACCGGCGGGCGGTGGAAGAAACCGTCGAACGGTTCGGCGGCGCGGACATCCTGGTGAACAACGCCGGCATTCAGACCTATGGCGGGCCGGTGGACACAACGGAAGAGATCTGGGACCGGACCATGGACGTCAATCTGAAAGGGCACTGGCTGATGTCGAAGTACGCCATCCCGCACATGCTGAAGCGCGGCCGGGGTTCCATCGTCAACGTCTCGAGCGTGCAAGGATTGGCATCCCAGGCCAACGTCTTGGCCTACGCCACCAGCAAGCACGCGCTGATCGGCCTCACCCGCGCCATGGCCGTTGACCTGGCGCGTCAGGGCATCCGCGTGAACTGCGTGTGTCCCGGCAGCGTGGATACTCCCATGATTCGGAGCATCATTGCCCAGGATAGGGATCCAGCCCGGCTGGAGAGGATTCTCCACGGGATGCACCCGATCGGCCGCATGGCCGATCCGCGGGAAATCGGCGAGGTGATCCTGTTCCTGGCCGGCGACCGCGCCAGCTTCATGACCGGCTCGATCGTCACCGTGGATGGCGGGCTGCTGGTGCCGATCGCCGGGTCACCCAATCCCTGAGCGCCTCCGCCGCCGGGTGGATTTGACTTCCTACCGCGAGGTCCGATATGGTGAAGGTTCCCGGTAGAGGCGCGGGAGCCATGAGTACGCGGGCCGGTTGTCCGGACAACTACGGCGGCCCGGGGAAAGGGGTGAGCAATTCCCGCCGAAGCCGTCCGGCGGAGTTGTACCCCGCGGCGGTTGGGGGGCGAGGTTAACACCTGCCCACTGTCATCCGGCGGCCCCGGATGGAGCGCTACTGAGGAAAGAGCAGCATGCGCCGCTTCTTCCTTCCTCTTTCGCTCCGCAGGATGATCTCAAACCGGCCGGGCGAGCGATGAACGTATTCGAATTGACACGGCGGCTGATAGACGTCCCATCCGTCACTCCGGACGAGCGGGCCATCGGCGACTTCGTCTGCGAGCTGCTGGCGCCGATGGCGCAACGCTACGGCGGACGCCTGGAGCGGATGCCGGTCGAAGAGAACCGCTTCAACGTCCTCGCCTGGTGGGGCGACTCGATTCAGGTCACGCTCTCGACGCACCTCGATACGGTGCCGCCGTTCGTTCCCTCGCGGGAGGATGACGAGTGGATCTGGGGCCGGGGCGCATGCGACGTCAAGGGCTTGATGGCCTGCATGATCCTGGCCGCCGGGGAACTGCTGGCCGCCGGCCGGCGCAATTTCGCCCTCCTGTTTGTGGTCGGCGAGGAGCGGAACAGCATGGGTGCCTTCGCCGCCGCCCGGAATCCGCGGGGCTCGCAATTCCTGATCAACGGGGAGCCCACCGGGAACAAGTTGGCCGTCGGCTCCAAAGGTGCGTTGCGCTACGAGATCCGGACGAGCGGCCGGATGGCCCACTCTGCCTATCCGGAGCTGGGCGAGTCGGCGATCGACAAGTTGCTGGATGTGTTGAACGATGTCCGCGCGATCGAACTGCCCAGCGACGAGGTTCTCGGAGCCTCCACGCTGAACATCGGACTGCTCAGCGGCGGGCGGGCGCCGAATGTCATCGCCGACCATGCACAGGCGGAAATCATGATCCGCCTGGTCGGTGACGCCGGCGAAATCAGGGAGGCGGTGACGCGCGCGGCCGCGGGCCGGGCGGATCTTCAGGAAGTGATCTGCATACCGGCATTGCGCCTCAGCGCGATCGAGGGCTTCGAAACCTGCGTGGTGAGCTTCACCACGGACATCCCGGCGTTCGGTGGAGCCTGGGGACAGCCCTTCCTGCTCGGCCCCGGTTCGATCCACTTCGCCCACACGGCGGAGGAGCGGGTCCCCAAGCGGGAGCTGGCGGAAGCCATTCCGCTTTACCGGCGGCTGGTGGAGCAGTTATTACAAAGGGAACGGTGAATCCATCGTTCCGGCGGAGGTGATCATGGCGAAGAAAATCGAAGTCGGAATTCTCGGCGCCACCGGGATGGTGGGCCAGCAATTCATCAACTTCTTGCAGGGACATCCCTGGTTCGAGATCGCATATTTGGGCGCGAGCGACCGCTCGGCGGGCAAGAAGTACCGCGAGGCGACGACGTGGAGGCTCGACGGCGAGATGCCCGAGACCGTTCGCGACATTGTCGTCGGCGACTGCAAACCGGGCGCGGCGCCGCAACTGATGTTCTCGGCCATGGACGCGAGCGTGGCGACCGAGATCGAACAGGCATTCGCCGCCGCCGGCCACCTCATCGTTTCCAACTCCAGGAACCATCGCATGGAGCCCGACGTCCCGCTGCTGGTCCCCGAGATCAACGCGGAACACCTCACGATTCTGCCGGCGCAGCGGGCGAGCCGCGGGTGGAAGGGCGCGATTGTCACCAACCCCAACTGTTCGACGGTGGTGCTGACGATGGCGCTCGCGCCGCTCAAGAAGTTCGGCATCGAGAAGGTCATCGTCACGACGATGCAGGCGCTCTCCGGCGCGGGCTTCCCGGGACACGCGGCGTTCGACGTGAACGCCAACGTCTATCCGTTCATCAAGAACGAGGAGCCGAAGATGGAGAGCGAGCCGCAGAAGATCCTCGGCGAGTGTGACGGCGACGGTTTCGCGCCGCACCCGATGCGGGTGTCGGCGTCGTGCAACCGCGTGCCGGTGCTCGACGGCCACACCGAAACGGTATCCGTCGCGCTGCGCGGCGAGCCGTCGAGCGACGACATCATCGCGGCGTTTCGCGGCTTCCGCGGCGTGCCGCAGGAGCGGGACCTGCCCAGCGCTCCGAAGGAGCCGGTCATCTACATGACGCAGGATGACCGCCCGCAGCCCCGCCGCGACGTCAACCGGGAGAACGGCATGACGGTGTTTACCGGGCGGCTGCGCGAGTGTCCCGTGCTCGACTGGAAGTTTCTGGCGATGGGGCACAACACCGTCCGGGGCGCCGCGGGCGCGGCGGTGCTCAACGCCGAGCTGATGCAGTCCGAGGGTCTGCTCGCCTAGCACGCCGGCGGCCCCCTTGGAGGAGAACCACCATGATCGTCATGAAGTTCGGCGGCTCTTCGGTCGCCTCCAACGAAGCCATCGAGCGGGTAGCCTCCATTGTGGCGTCCCGCAAAGACCGCTCCCCCGTGGTCGTGGTATCGGCCATGGGCAAGACTACCGACAAGCTCCTGGCCATCGCGGATCATGCGGTCTCCGGCCGCCGCGATCGCGCTCTCGACCTGCTGCGCGAACTCGAGCAGTTCCACTTGAAAGAGGGCGCCCCGTGCGGGGGACGGACCCAAGAGTTGTTCCGCGAGCTCTCCGAGATGGTGCGCGGCCTCGCCGTGCTGGGCGAGATCACACCCCGTTCCGTCGACGCGATCTCCAGCTACGGCGAGCGCCTTTCGAGCATGATTGTCGCCGAGAAGTTCAACCAGCTCGGCGTGAAAACGGCGCACGTAGACGCTCGCGAGCTCGTGGTTACCGACAGCCACCACACCGCCGCCGCGCCCCTGCTGCCGCTCACCTACGCGCGCATCGCGGAACGTATCCAGCCGCTGCTCCAGCACTACGATACGGTGGTGCTGGGCGGCTTCATCGCGCGCACCGAGGACGGCGTACCGTCCACGCTGGGGCGTGGCGGCTCGGATTTCACGGCGTCGATCGTGGGCGCCGGCATCGGCGCGGAGGAGATCCAGATTTGGACCGACGTCGATGGTATGCTGACCTCGGATCCGCGCATCGTACAGGATGTCCGCAAGGTGAAGGTCATCTCGTTTGACGAGGCTGCCGAGCTCGCTTACTTCGGCGCCAAGGTGCTCCATCCTTCCACGGTGCTGCCGGCGGTGGAGAAGAATATCCCGGTGATGATCCTGAACTCCTACCGGCCCGAGGGAACCGGAACGCGCATCATCGCCGGCCGGGTGCCCTGCGCCAACGCCGTGAAGGCGATTTCGTGCAAGAAGAACATCACGATCGTCAATATCCGGTCGACGCGCATGGTAGGCGCCCACGGCTTCTTGCGGCGCATCTTCGAGGTGTTCGACCGCCACCGGACGTCGGTGGACATGGTGTCAACGTCGGAGGCCAGCATTTCGGCCACCATTGACAACGCCACCGCGCTGCCGGCGATCCGCCGCGAGCTCGCGGAGTTCTGTACGGTGGATGTGGAGAGTGATCAGGCCATCGTTTGCCTGGTCGGGGATAACATCCGCTTCACGCCGGGCATCGCCGGCCGGATCTTCCAGGCACTGAACGGCATCAACATCCGGATGATTTCCCAGGGCGCCTCGCTGCTGAACATGGGCTTTGTCGTGGCCGCCGCCGACGCCCCGCGGGCCCTCGAGATCCTCCACCAGGAGTTCTTCCGCACTCTTGACCCGGACGTTTTCGAATGAAGGGAGCTCGATGAACCTCGCCATCGTCGGTTACGGAAAAATGGGCCGGATGATCGATCAACTTGCCTCCGAACACGGCTTCACCACGCGGCTTCGGCTGGACATCGACAACAACGCCAGCCAACAAGGGCTGACCCGGGAGAGCCTCGCGAATATCGATGTGGCCATCGAGTTCTCCGTGCCGGATGCGGCGGCCGCCAACCTGATCCGGCTGGCCGAGCTGGGCATCCACACGGTGGCGGGCGCTACCGGCTGGCTCAACCGGATCGACGAGGTGCGGCGGGCAGTGGAGCAGAACGGAACCGGGCTGGTCTGGGCGCCGAATTTTTCGGTCGGGGTCAACGTGTTCATGAGGCTGGTCACCGAGGCCGCCCGGCTGCTCGCCGCGCAGCCCGAATACGGAGCCTGGGGCTGGGAGATCCATCATGACGCGAAGGTCGATGCGCCCTCGGGAACCATGCTCAGGCTGGTGGAACGAATGAAGGCCGCCGGGTATGACCGTCCGATCGACGTGGCTTCGAACAGGGCGGGCAAGGCGCCGGGCACCCACGAGATCGGATTCGACTCGGCCTCTGACACCATCACGCTTCGGCACGAAGCCCGCAGCCGCATCGGATTCGCCGCGGGTGCGCTGACCGCCGCGCGCTGGATCGCCGGCCGGAAGGGCTTCTATGAGTTCAGCCAGATCCTGTTCGAATAGGCTGGGCTCGCGCGCGATGAAACCGAGACATCGTTGTGGATCGTTTCCCAATCTGTCGAAACTGGTATAGCCTGTTCCCAGGAGGTAGGAGATGTTCACGGGTTGCGGCACGGCTCTGGTGACCCCCTTCAAGGGCGATCGGTCTCTCGATGAAGCCGCTTTGCGGATGTTGGTCCACCGCCAGGTGGCGGCCGGCATCAATTTCCTGGTCCCCTGCGGCACGACCGGCGAAAGTCCCACGCTCGAGGCTGCCGAGCACCGCCGGGTCGTTGAGATCGTTCTCGAGGAGGCCAAGGGTAAGGTCCCCGTGCTGGCGGGTGCGGGCGGCTATAACACCGCGAAAGTGGTGGCGATGGCCCGGGAGATGGAGGCCCTCGGCGCCGACGGCATCCTGTCGGTAACCCCGTACTACAACAAGCCCACCCAGGAGGGTCTCTACGAGCACTACAAGGCGATCGCCGCGGCGGTGAAGATCCCGATCGTCGTCTACAGCGTCTGGGGCCGGACCGGAATCAACGTCGTGCCGGCCACGCTCAAGCGTCTGGCAACCATCGACAACATCATCGGTGTAAAGGAAGCGTCGGGCAACATCAACCAGATGGGCCAAGTGATTCTCCAGACACCGGACGATTTCCTGGTGCTGTCGGGCGACGATTCGATGACCCTGCCGCTCGTGGCGCTGGGCGGCCGCGGACTGATTTCGGTGGCCTCCAACGAGATTCCGGCCGAGATGACCGCGATGGTACAGGCCGGTCTCGCGGGCGACTTCGCCAAGGCCCGCGCGCTGCACTACCGGTACTTGCCGTTGATGGACGTGAACTTCATCGAGTCCAATCCGATTCCCGTGAAGGCGGCCCTGGCGCTCATGGGTCTCATCGAGCCGGTCTGGCGGCTCCCGCTGACGCCTCCCACGAGTGACAGCCTGAACAAGATCTCCCAGGTGCTCGCCCAGTGCGGCGTGCCCCTGCCGGCGAAGGAGCCATGCTGAAAACCGACATCGAGTCGCTCTTCGACAACCCTCCGGAGCGATACACCGAAGAACATCACCGGCTGTTTCAGGAGTTCAAGAGCGCCCTCAACGCCGGGCGCGTCCGGGCCGCGGAGCCGGATGACGCGGCCGCCGGCGGGTGGCGTGTCAACCCCTGGGTGAAGAAGGGAATCCTGCTGGGCTTCCGTCTCGGCGCGGTTGTCGACATGTCCATCGACGCTTCCCGGCAGCCCTGGATCGACAAGGCGACGTTTCCGGTGAAGCGCCTCGGCCCCGATCAGGGAGTCCGCGTGGTGCCCGGCGGGTCGTCCATCCGCGACGGAGTCTTCCTCGGCCAGGGCGTCACCTGCATGCCTCCCATGTACATCAATGCCGGCGCCTACGTGGGCGACGGGACGATGGTGGACTCGCATGCCCTGGTCGGCAGTTGCGCGCAGGTGGGCCGGAATTGCCACATCTCAGCCGCCTCGCAGCTTGGCGGCGTGTTGGAGCCGATCGGCGCGTTGCCCGTCGTCATCGAGGACGAGGTGCTGGTCGGCGGCAACTGCGGCGTCTACGAAGGAACCATCGTGAAGCGCCGCGCGGTGCTCGGCACCGGCGTGATCCTGAACCGGTCCACGCCGGTCTACGACCTGGTGAACAACCGCGTGATTGCCGCCGACGACAGCCGCCCGCTCGTAATTCCCGGCGAGGCGGTGGTGGTGGCCGGCGCCCGCGCCATCAGGAAGGGGCCGGGCGCGGAGCACGGCATCAGCCTGTATACGCCGGTGATCGTCAAGTACCGGGACGCCCGCACGGACGCCAAGATTCAGTTGGAAGACCTGTTGCGGTAGCGGGCGAGGCCGGAAGCCTGTGACGCCGTTCTCCGAATCCCTGACACCCGAAGCCCTAAGTCGTCCCGGCTTTTCGGACCTGATATGATGTCCGGCGCATGAAGAATGTCCTCTGTCTCGTCCTGCTGTTGGCGCCGCTCGCCGGAGCGCAGCCGAAGAAAGTGGTCATCCTGGGAATGTCGGAGGCGGGCGTCGCAGACTTGCAGAAGGCCGTTCCGGAGTTGCGTCTCGTCCGCGTCGCCGGCCCGGGCACGGCCATGGACGTGGTTGCCATCCGGGCCGAGTCGCCGCGGGACGCGGAGCGCCGGCGGGCGCTGCTGCGCGAGGTGGCCGACGCCGACGCGATTATCGGCGGGCCTTCGGAAGACGTGGTCAAGGCGGCGACGAAGCTCAAGTGGGTTCAGGTGTTCAGCGCGGGGGTGGAAGAGTATCTGTACCCCGCGATGGTCGAGAGCGACATCGTGCTGACGAACGGCAAGACCCTGTCGAGTCCCGGCATCGCCGATCACGGCTTCGCGATGCTGCTGGCGCTCACCCGCAAGTTGACCCATTTCATCCCGGAGCAGCGCAGAGAAACGTGGGTGCGCGAGGATTACGACCTGCTCGAGCTGCAGGGCGGAACGGCGCTAGTCATCGGGACGGGCGGCATCGGCTCGGCCGTGGCGGAGCGGGCGAAGGCATTCGGAATGCGTGTCATCGGGATCGATCCGCAGGAATTCCCGCCCCGGCCCGCCTTCGATGAGATGTACTTCCCTGACCGGTTGGACGAAATGCTCCCGCGGGCCGACGCCGTCTTCCTGTGCGCGCCGCACACCCGGGAGAGCGAGCGCATGCTGGGCGCCCGGCAGTTTGAGCTGATGAAGCCCGGCAGCTTCTTCATCGGCCTCTCCCGCGGCAAGGTGTACGACCTCAACGCCCTGGTGAAGGCGCTGGACGGAAAGCGGCTCGCGGGTGCGGGGGTCGACGTCACCGACCCGGAGCCGCTACCCAAGGGCCACGCCCTCTGGCGCTTCGACAACGTCGTCATCACTCCGCACATCGCCACCCAATGCCAGGGCGGCAGCCAGCGCCGCATGGCGCTGCTCCAGGACAACCTCCGCCGCTTCGCACGGGGGGAGCGCCTGCGGAACATTGTGGACAAGCGCAAGGGGTATTGACACGTCCGGGCGGCGACGCGTCCGGCTACGCGATCCCGTCGGGGTACTTGGGCGCGGCGAGAATCGCCGAGCGGTCCAAGCCCGTCAGTGTCGTTTGGCCGGTGGAGACCATGGCCATCTCGAGCTCGTTCCACAGCATGTTGATGACGGCGGCAACGCCGTCGGGGCCCTTCACCGCCAGCCCGTACAGGTAAGGGCGGCCGATGGCGACCGCGGCCGCGCCCAGCGCCAGCGCCTTCAAAACATCCGTACCGCGCCGGATGCCTCCGTCGATGAGGATCGGCACGCGGCCGGCCACCCGCTCCACGATGACCGGCAGGATCTGAATCGGCACGACGCCGGAGTCGAAGGTCCGGCCGCCGTGGTTGGAGATGTAGACGGCCGCCGCGCCGAGCTGGATGGAGCGTTCGGCGTCATCCGCGGTCATGACTCCTTTCGGGATCAGCGGCAGCTTGGTGTGATCGCGATACCATTCGATGTCGTCCCAAGTGGTCAGCCAGGTCCAGGGCTCGGGACGATGCTTCAGAAAAGCCTCGGGCTCGCGTTGTCGCCGGTGCCTATACTCGCGGTCGCGCGGTCCGTTGGACGAGCTGTCGACAGTTACGCAGAGGGCCTCGAAGCCGGCGGCTTCCGCACGCTTCAAGTTGTCGAGCGAGCGCTCGCGATCTTTGTAGAGGTAAGCCTGGTACCAGAGCGGCGCGGTCGCGGCGGCGGCGACGCTTTCAATGGATTTCTGCGTGACGGTGCTCAGAATCATGATGGCCCCGGCGGCCCCGGCGCCGCGCGCGGAGGCGACCTCGCCGTCGGGATGAAGGTTCACCTGGCTGCCGGCCGGGGCGAGCAGGATCGGGTGGGGCCGCTCGCGATCCAACAAGCGGATACGCGTGTCCGGCTTGGCGCGCGTGGTCATAACCTGCTGGCGCAGGAGGATCTGCCGAAAAGCGCCCTCGCTCCAACGCAGCGTCTGCTCGTCTCCCGCCCCCCCGGACACGTATGCCCAACTGGCCTGGCTCATGTAGCGCGGCGCCAGACGCTCAAAATCGCGGACGCTGACGATGTTGCCCGCCGGTCCAAGCCCCGGCGTGACAGGAATCAGCGACGTCGCTCCGGAGACCGCGTCCGGCTCCCCGTCTTTCGCGGCGCGGACTCCCAGGATCATCGCCGCCAGAGTGCCGACTACCGGCGCCCCAGCCAGGTCCTTGAGCAACTCGCGCCGCCCGGCAGGCGAAGGGGCGGTGGCGCCCGTGGACGCCGCCGGCGCCCCGGAGCGGAGCGCGCGGCGCCGGCCGATCAGCCGATCCAACCCCCACAACGAGC
>CAYRPT010000057.1:0-11402 GCA_964425895.1 uncultured Solibacteraceae bacterium
TGGGCCTTCGCCCGGGACTACCCGGAGGGGAAGGACCGCCTCGGCGGGCTGCTCGGCCGGGGCAAGTTCTTTTACCGGAGGAAGTTCACCCTCGGAGGCGAGAAGTTCACGCTGGCGCGCATCGAGAACGACGTCATCCGGAAGGGGTTTCCGGAGCCCCGCATTCACTTCGCTCTCGTCTGCGCTTCCGAGAGCTGCCCGTGGCTGGCCCGCGATGCCTACACGGCGGCGAACCTCAATGAGATCCTCGACCGGGAAACCAGGAGATTCCTCAACCAGGAGCGGAACGTCTCCATGGACGCGCGAACGCAAATCCTGACGCTATCGAAGCTGTTCGACTGGTATGGCGGAGACTTCGGGCGCACCCCGGAAGACATCCTTTCCTTTGTCGCTCGCTACCGGGAAGACGCGGATGCACTCACAACCCGCCGGTGGACCATCCGCTTCTTTGACTACGACTGGTCTCTGAACGATGCCGCGCGCCCCGTGGAGGTGACTCGTCGAGCACGCGGCCCGTCCCTGTTCATCCAACACTGCGCCGCACGAGCGGATGCTTCTTGTCAGGCCACCGCCGGCGCGGGAACCATCAGCCGCTGGAGATCGGCCCGCATGCCGTCCACCGCGGAGATCAGCGTGCGGACTTGAACGGCGCCGAAGCCAAGCGCGTAGAGTTCAAGCCGAACGCGCACCAACACCAGAGCCGCGAAAAAAGCAAGTTTCTGACGCAGCAAGGTCTTCGCCAACTCCGGGCAGTCCGACGGAGCGTACAGCACCATCAAGCGCAAAGCGTAATGCAGGCGGTTGAAATCCCGCCCCAAATCCTTCAAGAACATGCGAAATACGCGGCAACGGCTGGCCCGCAACTCCCTCTCAATGCTGGGCTCATATCCGGGTTGCGCCCTGAGAAAAAGCAGATCGTCCCGGTTAAGCAGCCTCTCCATAGGCCGGTACGACGAGACCGAGAAGCTCCGCAACCATTCCGGGTCGACACCCTGGACACTCATTGACGAAACCAGTCGCCAGATCAGAAGTCCGGTCGCGCATAGCAGCGCGACGGTCACCGAACCCGCACCCACGACAACATCTCCCATTGACGAATCCTTCCTCCTGACTCCTCCACGGCACGGTCTGCCCCTCCCTCCTGGCTAGCAGCCAAGAGGGACAGGCGTCCGCACTCTCCAGAGAATACCGGAAAATCCGGGATTACGCAATGGAACTCTTGTAATGATTGTAATGTTCTTGCTGGGGCGGATATCAGCGGCCTTACTTGCGTCCGGACCGCAGGATGGTGGCATTTAGCGAGTCCAGTTGCTCGACCAGCCGCCGGCCTTGGGCAGTGTCCCATCGGTGACCGAAGACGACCTGGGCTCGCTCGCCGTCGCGGGTGAGACAGCCGATCCAGACGAGCGTACAAACAAGAAAGACCCCTTGATAAACCATGCTCAGCGCTCGAATGGTGTCGGCGCCGAAAACGTTGCGCACCAACAGCAACACCGCATGGCTGCCGAAGAAAACACCAAAAACGGCGCTATGGATCACCGTGTTCCGGCTGAGCGGAACGGGGAACCAAGTAAGAAATGCCGTGATCAGCAGAATGAGCAAGAGGAGGGCCGAGTAGAGAGCACGCTCAAAGATGCTGAAATACAACAGGATCGGGAAGCTGTCGGGCCCTCTCCCGAGATCCGGGAACAGAGACGCCACGGCGACCGCCAGCGACAGTGCCAGCCCGCCGAGCACGAGCCAACGGCCGAGTGTTCCGATACCGGGGTGGTTCCGAAGGACCATGTCGAAAATCTCCAGCACGGCCAAGGTGGAAACCACCCCCAGAACGGGAACAAAGGCGAAGTACGTCAGCGCATACGCATTCGTGCCCGGTGAGGCCATCCACAACGCAACTCCTTGCGTCAATTCCGCCGCAATGTATGCGGTGAAGTAGCGGTATCGCCGAAGAAGACGGAGCAGCCAGAGCCGCACAAGCAGCGCCACCAGACCCACCCATCCCGCAAACCAAAGGATCTCTGCGACGCTCACACTCCCCGTTTCCGGCACTTGACCTCTTGGCGGACACCACAAACCGCCCCTTCAATTGTAACGGCGTTCGAATGATCCAGTCCGGGCGGACAAGCCCGCCATCGGAAAAAGGGGCGCGACGGCCCCTTCTCACGCGCCGTACCCGTGTCCTGCCGCTCGGCCGAGCCGGAAGGCCGGCATGCGGCTAACCGCGCTTATCGTCGCACGGATAGCATTCCGGCCAAGGCCCGTTGGCGCTGGCAATCGATGCGGTGGTGATCAGGTGGAAGGCAACCATCAGGACAAGAAGCAGTTTCTTCATGGGATCGTTATCTCCTTAGTACGTGACAAATCTTGGGGTTACGCCCTCGTGAACAGACTAGCCACATCGAGGACTGGTTGTCGGCATCCTCACGCGAAGTTTTCGGAATTCAGAACAATGAGGGAAGGAGTTGTCGTTTGTAGTAAGATTACGAAGAGAAAGGGACTTTTCGGGTCTGTTGTCGGGAGGCGGACCGCCGATGGGATGGATGGCTTCCGAAGAGGGACTGGACCGCAGTGCCGCCGCGGATCTCTGGCGGCACACGTTATCCCAGATCCCGTCCGTCTTCGGCCGGCTCGTTTACCTTTCCTCCTTGCGCGACACCAACGACGATAGCTATGAGCATCACGGCTTTGCACTGATGTTCGGCGAGGAGCTTTCGAGCGCAACCCTGCGCCAAAGCCACCATGGGACCTTTTCCGAATGGCTCGGTTTCGGGCTTGAGGAGCAGAAGGCGGACCTCGATCTCTATCTCTCAAGCCTGGATACGGACAAGGTAACCGTGATCGAGACCTGGCTCCGCCTGACTCCGTACCGGCATCTTGTCCCGGCGGACGCCAAGAAGGCCGAGCGCGAGCTGTACGTCGCCGATCTTGAGACGCTGCTCAAGCTCCTCCGGAACGAGTACGAAGTCCAGTCTCCGCTTCCAGACGCATAGCCACGCCGGTCACCTGGCCAATCACCTCAATGTCGCTGGGGTAGGCATAGATTCTGGGTATCTCGAAGGAAGCCGGGTGCGGAATCACAACCAACCGGCCCTCGGTGAGCGTGCACCACCCGCAGGCAAAACCCTGACGATGCTCAAGAAAGTAGATCGGCCGATCCACTTCACTGCTCCAGCCCGAATTTGCGATCCGGCGTCGGCTTTCGTCAATGAGGACCAGGGAACCAGGGTAGAGAAGTGGATACATCGACCGGTCGTCCAACCCAATGTAGCCGTATCGGATGCCTTTGAGATCCAGACCGTTCAACAGCAACAAAGGCAAAGTTCCCCAACGCTGGATCATCCGGCTCAAGTACGTGGTCTTGCGGATGTCGATTCCGGGGTCGAGAGACAGAGGAATCTGGGCAACACCTTGGGCGGCGGGACCGAAACCGATGGCGTGGGTGGAACCAAGCTGGATGGCCGCCGCGTCCTCCGGGAGCTTGCCGAGATCGACCGAATACCACTGCAGCACCTCGGACGGGTCGAGACGGTAGATCGCGCAGAGCGAGTATAGGCGGTAGATGCTGGGGACCGTCCCCTTGTTCTCGATATCCGCCAAACGGCTCAATGCGATAGCGAACTCGTCGTTCTTGTGCCGCTCCGCGATTCGCAGGCTTGCCTGTTCGACATCGCGGTATCTCAAGTTCAACCGTTCCCGGGCCAGCTTGAGTTTCCGACCGGCATCCTCCATGCTATGATTGACTCCCGGCGGTCCGGAAACGCCCGGTGCTCAGTTCCGCGGCGCTACTCGCACCACTGGGCATGAATTATAGCGACCGGACCGAGCGTGGAGCAACCGGCGGCAGGGGTAGTTGTTCTGATTTCGGAACAAGAGTTTCCGCGGGAGGAAGATTTTGAAGATTGTGGTGGGCGTATCCGGCGCTAGTGGAGCCATTTACGGGTTGCGGCTGCTCGAGAAGCTCCGGCGGAACCCGGATGCGGAGATTCACCTCATTCTCACCCGGCTCGGTGAACGAACAGCGTTCCTTGAAGCAGGAAAGAAGGCCGCGGATTTTCGATCGTTTGCGCATTATTGGTACCCGCTCGAGGATCTCGGATGCCGGTTGGCCAGCGGCTCCTACCCGGTGGATGCCATGGTGATCGCGCCTTGTTCGATCCGGACCATGTCGGCGATCGCCCACGGAATCACCGATAATCTTCTGACGCGAGCCGCCGACGTGACGCTCAAGGAGCACCGGAAGCTTATCCTAATGGTCCGCGAGACGCCGCTGCACCTCGGCCATCTCCGCAGCATGGCGGCGCTTGCGGAGATCGGTGCGATTCTGGCGCCGCCGATTCCGGGCTTCTACCATCAGCCGCAGACCGTGATGGACATTGTGGATCATTCGGTCGACCGGGTTCTCGATCTTCTAGGACTTCCTGACCCGGACGCGCGGCGATGGACGCCCGGGGCGCGGGAGCCGGAGGCGACGGAGTGAAGAAGCTTGAGATCCGGGTGGCCATTCAGGGCGAGCTGGGGGCTTTCAGCCAGGTGGCGGTACAGCAACTGCTCGGTGCTGAGGCGGTCGTTGTGCCGTGCCAGAGCTTCGAACTGATGTTCCGCGCCCTGGCGCGCGGCCGTGTGGAGGCCGCGGTGGTGCCGATCGAAAACACGCTTCATGGATCGGTCCTCGAGAACTACGACAACCTTCTTCGTTTCGGTCTCCCGATCGTGGCCGAAACCAATGTCCGTATCGTCCACAATCTCATCACCATGCCGGGCGTTCCCTGGGCCAAGGTTCGCCGCGTCTTTTCCCACCCGGTGGCGCTCAACCAGTGTTTGAAGTTCTTTGAGGAGCATCCGCGCATCGAGCGCGTCCCGTTTTACGACACCGCCGGCAGTGTCAAGATGCTGGCCGAGAAGCGTCCACCCGATGCGGCCGCGATCGCTTCCAGCGTGGCGGCGCGGATTTATGGCGGCCGGATTCTCAAGCGGTCCATCGAGGATGACAAGCGGAACTTCACCCGCTTCTTCCTGCTGCGAAGAAAGCGCGCCGCCGGAAAACTGCCGAGTGAGAGCAGGGAGCCCTACAAGACGACCCTGGTATTCGCCACCCGCAACACCCCCGGCTCCCTGTTCCGCGCGCTGAGCGTATTCGCGCTGCGTGATATCAGCCTTGCCAAGATCGAGTCGCGGCCGCTGCGGGGAAAGCCATGGGAATACCTGTTCTACGTGGACTTGCATGGCCGAGCGAACGAAACGGCGGTAGCCCACGCCCTCAACCATCTGAAGGAACTGACGGATTTTCAGCGGGTGCTGGGATGTTATCCCCGGGGCGCCTGACGGAGCCGCCGGGACACCAGCAGGGCGCCGCACGCTGACCTGCAGCCCACAGCGCCCCGCCGCTCCACCGCACGCGCCACCGGCTCAGTTCGCTGCCGGCGAAGCCAGCCCCAAAATCTCCAGGACCGTTTCGAAGGCCTCAAGGTGGTTGAGGGAGCCGTCCAACAGATTGGCGTACACGCGCTTCACGTCGAGCTTCGAAACCAACGGAAGGGCCTCCTCGATATCGGCGATGTCGGTTTTCTCAATGAGAATTCCGACCTCAACCGCATCGGCGAGTGACCGCGTCCCTTTCTCGACCAACTGGTGGTAGAGAGCGGTCAGTTCCGGATTCGAGAAGACGCCCGGGAGAAGGTTTTCCGCCGGATCCGGAATGCCGTACCGCGCGAGCAAGGCGCCCACGGCCTCGAAGTGGCGCTGCTCGGCCGCGGCAATATTGGCGAACGTGGTGAGCCCCCACTTCTCGAACAGAAGCTGATACACGTCTCTCGCCAGCTTCTCTTCCTCCCGCATGAAGGCCACCGAGGCGGCCTCCGCCTCGCTCAACGGAACAGCCGGCGCACAGACGCCCGCGCCCGGTCCCTGGCCCTGTCCGCGATACCGGTTCTGGGCGGCGGCCGGAACGGCCACGAGCAGTATGAGTGCGGGCGCGACCCATCTTGCGGCGATGCTCAGTCTCCTGGAATTCTGGTATGTCATTTTAGTCTCCTTCATGTCTCGGTCGAGCCGGTTTCGACTCGCGCTCGATGGTGCAACCGCGCCTCCGAATCGGGCAACAACCCCAAACCACCGAGGAAATGCTTGTATCCGAAAGGATTAGCTCTTCGAGCGGCGGGGTGAGGCGACTTAACCGGCGCCGCCGGCCACGCACAAGCTGCGGGGAGCGCGCCGGAGCGCGCGCAGGACTTGCGGGAAGACGGGAAGATTGGCGAGGACGGACTTCGGACACCGCCGCCGGGCGTCCCGCGGCTACAATGAGGGTAGCCAGCCAACAGGTTCTCATGGATAGCATTCACCGCAACCGGCCTCTCGGCCGGCGCACGTTCCTTGGGGCAGCGGGCGCGGCCGGCCTCGGTTTCCCTTATATTTCGTGCGGGGGGCGGCGCTCAACCAGCGAGAAGAGGGCCATCGTTCTTGGTCTTGACGGGCTGGATCCCAAGATGGTTCAGGCTCTGATCGATGCCGGCCGGGCGCCGAACTTCAAGAAATTGGCCGAGATCGGCTCATTCACCGCGCTGGGAACAACGATGCCCGCGCTGAGCCCGGTTGCCTGGAGCAGCTTCATCACCGGCCGTTCGCCGGGTGGCCACGGCATTGCCGACTTCATCGTCCGGGATCCGGAGACCTACATGCCGTTCTTCTCCATTTGGGAAGCCAAGGAGTCGGCTCGCAGGATCTCGCTGGGGGAGTACGAACTCCCTCTGGGCGGTGGTCAGATCGTCAACCGCCGGTACGGCCGTCCTTTCTGGTCTTACCTCACTGAGCGCGGCATCCCGGCATCCATCATCAAGATCCCCACGAATTTCCCCGTGGAAACCACCGCGACGCGCGCCGTCAGCGGCATGGGCACACCGGACCTGATCGATTCGTTCGGCGTCTTCAACTACTTCACCACGGATGCGGCGGAGAGCTACGAGGGCCTCACCGGCGGCAACGTGTTTTGCGTGGAGAAGCGGGAGCACCGGGTCGAAGCCCGGCTCTACGGGCCCGTGAACGCGCTCCGGAAGCCGCGCGACGACACACGGGATGCTTTCATCAACAACACGTTTGTTCCGTTCACGGTTCACGTGGATCCTTTCGAGGATGTAGTGCGAATTGACGTACAGGGGCAGCGGCTCGTTCTCAACCGGGGGGAATACAGCGGCTGGGTCCGGCTGCGCTTCGACATGATTCCCTGGATGTCGGGCGTGTCCGGCATCGTCCGGTTCTACCTCAAGGATGTTCGCCCGCACCTGCGGCTGTACTCGACTCCGATCAACATCGATCCGGCGGATCAGGCCATGCCGGTGACGCACCCGCCGGAGCTGGGAGCGGAGATCGCCGCCGCCATCGGGCCGTTTTGGACCAAGGGGCTACCGTCGGACACGAAGGCGTTCGACTACCGCGTGATCGATGACGAAGGCTACGTCAAGCAGGCGGAGCTCATCCTGAAAGAGCACTTCGACCTGTTTGAGTTTGAATGGTCGCGCTACCGCGGCGGGCTGTTCTACTTCTACGTGTCCAGCACGGACCAGGACGCGCACATGCTGTGGCGGAACATGGACGCGACACACCCGATGCACGCGGCCGCCGATGTGCGCTACTCGGGATACCTGCACCACCTGTACGAAGAAATGGACCGCCTGGTGGGCCGGGTGCTGCCCGCCGTCGACGACAATACACTGGTGCTGATCTGCTCGGATCATGGCTTCGCCCCGTTCGGCCGCCAGTTCCACCTCAACACCTGGCTGCGCCGCGAAGGGTACCTGAACGTCCTCCCGGAGTCCGCGAAAAAGGAGAAGACCAGCATCCTCGATATCGACTGGACCCAGACAGCGGCCTATGGCGTCGGCTTCAACGGGCTCTATATCAACCAGGAGGGGCGGGAGTTCGAAGGTTTCATCGGACCGGGAAAGCGCCAGGAAATCGCCACCCGCCTCAAGCAGGAGCTCGAAGCGATCGTCGACCCCGAGACCGGGCAGCGCCCCGTCGCCCGGGTGTACACGCGCGAAGAGCTCTACACCGGCGACTACACATTCGAGATGCCGGACCTGCTGGTGGGATACACACCGGGATTCCGTTCCTCGTCGCCGTCGGTGCTCGGAGAGACGGGCGCCGTGCTCCTCGACGTGAATCCTTACGCCTGGAGCGGCGACCACTCGATGGCGAAGGACCTGGTGCCCGGATCGCTGTTTGTCAGCCGTCCGGTGCGCAAGGCGAACCCGGAGATCGTCGACTTGCCGGTGAGCATTCTGGAGCATTTCGGCGTACCCAAGCCGCCGGACATGATCGGCTCGTCGATCTTCGGCTGACCCGCTTCCGCCGCCCGCGATCGGGCAGTTCCGACGCCCGTACGCAGCGGCGAGCGCCGGGAATCGTGGAGCGCGGTCCGCGCGGGGCTGGCCGCTCAGATTTCCAGGTAGATCGTCCGGTAACTCAGCGCGCCGCCGCGAAGGCTCCAATGCCGGAAGCAGGTCTGGCGGTCCCACATGTTGACCACCGGGCCGCACAGATGAAACGGCAGGCCGTCGACAACGTGCAGCTCGTCGCGGTGGAAATGGCCGGCCAGCACCGCGATCACCCCGCCTCTCTTCATCCGGCCGGTCCAGCGCTTCATGTGCTCGGGGGGCCATCCCTCCCACAGCCGGTTGACGTGGAACGATTCGAGTCCCATGACGTGGCAGAACAGGATTGTGGGTTTGGCGGGCGAAAGCAGCCTGTCGAGCTGAGCGAACGCCCATTCATTGTCCTCGGCGCCGGCGCGGGTATCGAGCGGCTGACTGTCGAACAGGGCGAAGCGAAGGCCCTCGACGGGCTCGATGGCTACATTCGTCTTACCGAAGCGTTTCTCGAACTCGGGGCGGTAAGCGTGGGTCTGGCTGTAGCCGAGATCGTGATTCCCCGGCAGAAAGTACGCGGGGCGCCGGAACTGGTGCAGCTCGCGCGCCAGATCGTAGTCCTCCATGGTGTCCCGCGTGTGCGCAACATCCCCGGTATGGATGACGATCTCATACGGCATCGAGCACTCGTTGACGGCCTTCACGGCCTCCCGCGTGCGCCGGATGGATTCCTCGGCGGGCACGTCAAACGCGCGCCGGGCATCGTACAAGCGCCGCTTGGAGACGTGGGTATCCGAGATCTGAATGAACGAGAAATCGACGCCGGCCAGCTCGGGCGGCAACGACATCGTCCGGCGGGCGGCCGCGGCCGCGCCCGCCCCCAGTAGAAAGCTACGGCGTGTTATTCCGACCGGCATCGGGATCCACCTCGAATCAAAGAGCGCCCCCTTTTTCACTCTAGCTGGTATCCGCCGCCTGTTCCATACTGGATGACGGCCGGGAAGCCGCGACGGAGACCCCACGCCCGGCGGGAAGGGGTCCTGTTGCGGGTTTCGGCGACCGCGACAGGCCGCCTGGCGCCGGCTGCCGCGCCACGGGCGGCCCATGGGGCGACCGGTGTGGCCAGGGTGAGGGAACCTTCGTGACCGCGAGAATGGGCGCAGACGGCGCGAGGGGCGGCAAGAGGGCCAGCATTGTGTTGATGAGTCCGATGCTCAGGCGGGCAGAAGGCGCGGGTGCGGCGTCGTCAGCGGCACGGCCGGGAAGCAGCTCGGCTTGGCAGTCGAACCCACACGGCTGGAGGACGGCGAGCGCTGGTGTAGGTTGACTGGGTTGTTAGCAATTCGTGCCACGATTCATTTCAAAACGTGACAAGATTTGTGGCGAGATCCTACTGCCAGCTCCGTGAGGAGGGAATAGGAGTTCAGACTTGTTGACATCTGTGTCAGAGACAGTGATACAGCCGTGCGCCCCGTGCTCCCCACCCCGGCAAAGGACTCAGTGAGACCGCTTTTTCTTGATCTCGGAGAGCACCGCCTGCGACACGCGGAAGCTGGTCTTTTGAAGCTCGGCCACCGCCTCATCGAAATCGGCGAGCCCGGCTTGTTCAGCTTCATCGAGAACGGAAAGCGTGCCTGCAACCTTCAGCCCTCTACGAGTTGCCTCTTGGCGTCCCGCCTGTTCATCGATAAGCAGCACATCGGCATGCACCTCGGTTGCGAGCGCGATTGCCTCGCTCTCTCCGGGGTCGAGCAGCGTCTGGATAAGGCTGCTCTTAGGCCTAAGAACTTCCACCCACTCGGGCGCTTTACCGCCCCATTTCTGGACCAGTTCCGGCGCCAACGGGTGTTTGAGCTCTGCCAGCACGGCAGGTGGAATCAAAATTCGCGTGTAAAGCTTCTGGAGGAGGTCGATCTGCCCGATCAGAATGAGGTAGTTGATCGGCGAGGTGTCTGCGACGACAACTGTCGAGAGCGGATTCAGTGCTGAGCTTCTCCCGCCCGGAGCTGACGCAACGTCTCGCGATCCTGCTCGAAGTCTGCCGCCGTGAAGTCGTAGACTTCGTGTTGCTTCAAGAAGGCGTCCGCCTGCATGCGCGTTTCGAAACCAAGAAGCCTCCGCAATTGAGCGGCGGTGAGAGCTTGGGATCTATATGCTTCGATCGCCAGACTTTCGAGGGCTGCTCGAGGCAAGTCCTTCCACTTGGATTCCAGTCCCTGCGCGATGTCTTCCGGCAGTTCCAATGTGATCTGCATGCCAGCGTTCCTTCAGTTCATTATCTCAAGGTACAACGCCGCGTGGGAAGGTCTACTGGCTGGTGCGCTTCGCGAGGCGCCGGGACTTCCGGAACAAGGCGTACAACCGTACCTCGTCGAGATCGGCCTCATCGAGATCGGCCGTCGTGCCGGTCGGGCCTGGGCAAACGTGGTCGGCTGCTGACCGGCGGGCGCCTCGTCGGGCTTGTCATCCAACGTGGCGTCCGAGGCGGATGGGATTGCTGTTCATTGAGGTCTGCAGCCTGCGGATACACTGGAACCAGCATCGGTATGGACATTCATCTCGATTCGCGGGGCGAGCACCTGATCGAGCAGCAGCTACGATCGGGCCGCTACCACTCTGCCGAGCAAGTGGTGGTCAGCGCCCTGGAGGCCCTCGCCGAAAACGAGTACCCCCGCACTGATGACGAGCGGCGCAAGGCCGTAGAAGACATGCTGGCCTTCGCTGAGGAGCACGGGTTCACGTTGGGCGAAGGCCTTCGCATTCGAGACCTCATCCACGAGGGGCATAAGTACTGAGTGATGCTGTTCGTCGTGGATGCCTCGATGACGCTGGGCTGGTGCTTTGCGGACGAGGCGACCCCATATACCCGTGGCGTGCTCGCCGCCCTCAAGACGACCTACGCGGTTGTGCCAGCGTTGTGGCCGTTTGAGGTTGCCAATAGCCTCGCGCTTGCGGAACGCCGGAAGCGCATTACCCAAGAGGGCATCGCGGCATTCGTGGAGATGTTGCGGCAGCTCCCTATTCAGGTGGAACGGCGGGAGG
>CAYRPT010000058.1:0-7073 GCA_964425895.1 uncultured Solibacteraceae bacterium
CGGGATCTGGCCCAGCAGGTGCACGCCATGCTCCTGAATCGCCTCCAGCGACCGCCTTGCGTCGAACACTTCCAGCACCACCGCCGTGCCGCCGCAGAACAGCGTCGTCATCAGCAGCTCCGCCTGCCCGCCCACGTGCGACGGCGGCAGATTCACCAGGACCCGCCTCCCGGTTTCGAAGAACGTCGCCGCCAGGCACATGTTCTGGGTGGTGATCGAGCGGTGCGTCAGCAGGGCCGGCTTCGGGGCGCCGGTGGAACCCGTGGTGAAGATCACCTGCGCGCCGTCCCTCTCGTGAACCGCGGCGCCGGCCTCCAGCAGGGCCTCGCGTAAGTCCGATGTCGGCGCGGTCGCCCGCTGCGCAATATGGGCGAACGAGTGGGCCCCTTCCAGGGTCTCCTCGGCGGGCGAAAACTGGATGAGGATCCGTGCCGACGGGCAATGGCGCTGCACCGCTCGTCCCAGTTCCCTGAAATCGGCGGCTCTCGTCTGGCCGGGGAAGGCGTAGCCTCGCGCCTGGAGTTGCCGGACACCCTCCACCACGTCGGCCCCGGAAAGCCGCAGGTCCAGCGGCGCATGAATCACGCCGATCCGGAAGCAGGCGTACTCGAGCAGGATGTGCTCGCGCGTGAAGGGAAGGGAAGCGGCCAGGTAATCTCCCTTGCGGAAGCCGAGATGGAGCAACTGCATCGCGAGCGCCCCCGAATCGCGCTCCAGGGTCGCCCACGTGTCGGTGACGCCGCGGTCGTGGTGGATGATAGCCGGCTCGCCGGGTCTTCGCGCCGCCCAGTAATCAATGACGCCGTGCAGCAGGTGCCGCTCGCGATACTCGGTTTCGTACTGGACGAGCGTAAGCTGAGGAATCGGCGGCGTCATCGTCGGCAGTATACCCCGCCGCGCGCTGGTGAGGGTTCCGCCGGCGCCTCACCGCAGCGCCCGCTTCAGATGCGCCCACCCCGTATAAGCGAGCAGGTAGCCCACTACAAAGGGAAAGGCCATGATTCCGGCCACCGTCCGCACTGCGCCGGCTCCGGTCAAGCCGGCCCGAAACAGAACAAAGTGGCGGATAACCTTCCAGTTCGACCGGTCCAACCAGAAGTAGTCCGCGTTCTCGTTCACCACCAGCACTTTGACCGGCAACAGGACGGCCAGCGCCCACTTCCACCGGGTCATAATCGGTTCGCCGGAGCATAGCATGGCTGCCGCCGGGTGGCCCGCCTCGCGCAGTTCACCCAAGAGCCGCCGGCGAGCTGAGGCGCCGCCATAATCCGATACCCTCCACACTCGGGCGCTGCCGGAGGCGAGTGGGGACGGAACACCATCGAAGCAGGTCACCAGGTCGAAGCCGCCCGCCTCGGGGTGGTTCGCTCGAAAGCGGCGGAGAAAGGCCTCCAGGATGTGGCGTGAGCCGCTCTCAATCAGCAGCACACGTTCCAGCTTCGGAACCCGCCGGCGAAAGAAGTAGCGCATGAGAACAAGCGGAACGGCTCCCGGGCTTCCGGGACGCCCGGGATCCTCCATTCTCGCAAAGCCGCGCACAACCCGCGTTCTATAATGCCGGTTGTATGGGTCCCACCACCCGCCGTGAGTTGCTCGGCGCCGCTGCCATGACGCCGGGTGTGTCCGCCGCCGCCGCGCGCCCGGAGAAAGACGCCATCTCGCTGGCTGCCTGGTCGCTGCATCGCAGCTTCTTCCTCGCCAACAAGTGGAAGAACCTGGATCTGCCCCGCATCTGCCGCGAGGAATTCGGCATCACCGGCATCGAATTCGTCAACCAGTTCTTTGAGAATCCCACGCTGAACTACCTGAACCGGCTGAAGCGCGCCGGGCTCGACTACGGCGTCGAATTCGTTCTGATCATGTGCGACCAGGAAGGCGACATGGCTGCCGCCTCCCGCGACGAACGCCTCGCCGCGGCCCGCGCGCACCGCAAGTGGATCGACGCCGGCTACTACTTGGGCTGTCACGCCATCCGCTGCAACCTCGGCGGTCCGCGCGTGTATGCCGGCCAGGAGGCGGAAATCGTCGGGCGCGCCGCCGAGAGCTTCCGGGACCTGCTCGCTTACGCCAGAACCGCCGGCATGAACGTCCTCATCGAGAACCACGGCGGCGCCTCTTCGGATCCCCGTGTGCTGGTCGCCCTGATGAAGGAGGTCAATGACCCCAACTTCGGCACCCTGCCCGACTTCGGCAACGTCAACCCAGGCGCCCGGCACGCCAGCGTCCTTCGCGAGCTCCTCCCGTTTGCGAAAGGGATCTCGGTGAAAGCCTTCTGGTCCGCCGATGGGTCGCACCCGCGCTGGGATTTGGAGCAACTGCTCCGGATCTGCGTCGAGGCGGGCTACCATGGATATTGGGGGATCGAATCCGGGCTCAGCCGGACCGGCGACCGGGACAAGGATGCCCGCCTGGGGCCCGAGGAGATCTGGGAAGATGAAAGGCGGGGTGTGAGGTTGACCCGCGAGGTCATCGAGAGAATCGTTTGGAAGAAGGGTTGAAGAATGGCGCATAGCAGACGGAGATTCCTCGGCACGGCCGGAGCCGCGGCTATCTATCGTTTGGCTCCTTCCGGCTTCACGATGCATGCCGCGTCGGCCAACGATCAGATCGGCATGGGCTTCATCGGATCCGGCGTGCGGGGTTCGTACCTTCTCCAGAAATTCCAGGCGATTCCGGGAGTGCGGCCCGTGATTGTGGCCGACCTCTACGACGGCTACCTCCGGCGGGCCAAGGAGGACACCAACGGGCAAATCGCCGCCACCAAGGACTACGAGGAGGTGCTCTCGAACACCGCCGTCGACGCCGTCGTGATCGCGACGCCGGACCATTGGCACAGGAAAATGATCCTCGACGCGCTGGCCGCCGGCAAGCACGTCTACATCGAAAAACCTATGACCTGGGGCATCGACGAGGGCCTCGACATCATCAAGGCGGTGGACCGTAGCGGCAAGCGTCTCATGGTCGGCAGCCAGCACCGGACTTCCGCGCTCACCCTCAAGGCGCGGGAAATCGTCAAGTCCGGCGTGTTGGGCAAGGTCACAATGGTGCGGATGGCGAATCACCGCAATACGGCCGACGGCGCGTGGGTGTGGCCCATTCCTCCCGATGCGTCGCCCGAAACCTGCGACTGGCAGCGGTTCCTCGGCCCGGCGCCGAAACGCCCTTGGACGCCCGAGCATTTCTTCCGCTGGCGCTGCTGGTGGGAGTATTCCGGCGGCGTCGCCACCGACCTGTTCGTCCACCTGCTCACCTGGATGCACTTCGTGATGGACGTCAAGGCGCCGAAGTCGGCGGCCAGCCAGGGCGGCCTCTATAAGTGGCGGGACGGCCGCAACGTGCCCGACGTGATGAATACGATCTACGAGTACGAGGAGGGCTTCATCGCCGACATGTACGTGCATTTGGCGGCGAGCTATCCCACGCGCAACACCATCATCATCGGCGACGATGGCACGCTTGAGGTCGACAGCAACAAGTTGGTGGTCTTCCCCTTCACCCACCGTCCGCCCGTTTCGAGCTATGGCATCACCGGGTGGCCGGCCGACATGAAGGCCCGCTACTACGAAGAGCACGGCTACACCGCCGAGGGACGGCCCAAGACTCCTTTCCCGGCCGCGAAAGAGCCGGAGGAGATCAAGGTCGAGGAGCGGCCGTCGCACTACGAGCTCTTCGTTCTGGCGCTCCGTGAGGGCAAGGACACCGAGGAAAACGCCCGCGAAGGCCACTACGCCGCCGGCGCCGGGCACTTGGCGAACATCGCCTACCGCAAGGGCCGCCGCGTAAGCTGGAACGCCGACCGCGGCGGCGTGCACGCGAGTTGAAGCGGCAGGGCTCGTCATCGGCTCGGGAGCTTCCATTTCGCCGCCAATCCGCCGTCTGATGGGAAACTCGACCGGACGCACGTCTGAGCGTCGATGACTGCCCATCGCAGGGTGTTGCCGCAAAGAAACCGCATCTCGGCCTTGACGGTCGGGAGCTGCGAGTATAGAGTCTAGAAACAGGCGTTGTCGCTCAGAATCCGACTCCCTCGGGATGCGGGAGGCGGAACCGGGAGAGCGATCTGTAGATTTCATCCCGCCCTGCCGGTGTGAGAGGAGGAAACATGCCGATAGCCCACGCTATGTGGATTCACGGACACAGTATTCGCGTTGAATATCCGGATCGGATGGCCAGCGCGACCCCAAGAGGTTTCTACGTTCGCTTCGAGGGAAAAGCGAACACGAACAACTGGTTTCACGCGGCTATCCCCACGCCGGTAATCGTTGAAGGGAACCGGTTGCGCATCAGTTCGGTGATGCTACGGTTCCGCACGTCCGGGGCCACTGTTACCAACGTGCACGTCTATGACGGCGACAACAAGATCGCCTCGCATGATGGGCTGAGCCTGGGCGCCGGCGATTGGAGCTTCGAGCAGTTCGAAGTGCCCGGTGAGCCTGAGGTCCGTTGGGGTCTCGGCATTTCCTTCAAAGGCCAATTCGGCTTGGGAAGCAACACGCGGATCGAAGTCAGCTCCGCCGGGGGAGACTTTGTTTCATGAGTTCGCTTCACGCGCTTTGGGTCCACGGTCACTGCGGCGAGATTGAGTACCCGGACCGGGTAAACTCGATGGTTCGCAAAGGATACTTCCTTCGCATCGAGGGGAAACCGTCCACAACGAACTGGCTCCACTTCGCCGTGTCCACGCCGGTGATCGTTGATGACTCCCGGATGCGGCCAATTGCAGGTTTTCTACGCTATCGGGCGGAAGGCGGCGCTAGTATCGAGTTGTTACATCTCTACGACGGCGAAAAGAAAATCGCGGAAGACAAGAGCCCAACCGGCACGGCAGATGCCGACGGCTGGACACGTGTCAAAATCCTCGTGGAGCCTGCGGACGTTCTGAGTGTGAGCTGGGGTATCGGGATTTCGGTCGCGCTTCGATTCGGCGACACCGGGGGACAACTGGAATTCGATTCGGCCGGCTGTGACTTCGAATTCGCCAACCGGCTGGGCCCGCATCGCCTTCAGATTTACACCAAGAAGGCGCTCATGGAGTTCCCCTACCACAGTAGCTTGCCCATCGATGTTCCCAGTGAAGCCATCGAGCGCATCGTGATTTCGCTGCATGGTACGGGCGGTAATGCCGATCTCTACCTGTCGAACGGTCTGGCAGCCGCTAAGGCCGCGGCCGCGACGGGAGTGGATCCGCAGGCCTTGAGCAATACTCTGATCGTCGCACCGCAGTTCCTGAACAAGAACGAGTACTGGAGAAGCCCGTCCCCCAGTATTCTCTACTGGGACGGCGGCCGTGCGGCAGGAGCGGAGTCTGTCGAACGAGACCTCAATGGCGACGGGATTCCCGACAGCGGCACGCTGAGCTCCTTTACCGTGATGGACGTGTTGCTCGGACGCCTATGCCGCCGGACGCTTTTCCCCAATCTGAAGACCGTCGTCGTCGCCGGCCACTCGAACGGCGGCCGCTTCATGAGCTGCTATGCCGCCGCCAGCAGGTTCGAGCAGGAGATAGCGACGCCTCGGGGAATCCACATGCGTTACCTCGTAATGGGGTCAGGCTCGTATCTCTACATGAACGACACGCGCTATGCGTTTTCGGACAACACCTACCTGACCGCCGCGCAGAACGAAGATTGGCGGGACACGGTTGTAACTCTTCAGGATTTCAGCACCGTCTGCGATGAGACTCCTGAGCGGTTCAAGGATTGGCCGTGGGGATTGAACGTACCGATGGTTGGCGGAACGCCGTCGTTTCCGTACGCGGCCCAGGTGGGATCTGATCAGATTCGAGCTCAATTCGGCTCACGCGACGTGCACTACGTGGTGGGCGAGAACGATCTGTCTGCGAGCTACACGGACTGCCAGGAGCGAGTCCAAGGGCAGGATACCCTTGCAAAGACCTTGCTCTACTACCACCATCTGGAGCAATTCTACGGAGCGGGCCTGGAGCACCACCTGCACGTCCTGGCGGGCGTGGGTCACAGCGGACTTGGGGAAATGACGTCCGCCGCTGGGCTCGCGGCGCTCTTCGGACCATAAGAGCGCCTGGAATGGTTGGCGATGTTCGCGGCGGGCGGCAAAGGGGTCGATCGCCGCGCCCGCCTTCCACTCAGCGCGCCTCCATCTTCAGCAGCTTGCGGAAACGGCTGACTTCCGCCGCGGTTAGTGGCCGGAACCGGCCCGGCGGCAGCCCCTCGAGCGTCAGAAATCCGATACGGGTTCGGCGGATCTTTTCCACCAGCCGGTCGAAGTGGCGGAACATCAGCTTGATCTGGTGGGTGCGCCCTTCGGTTAGCTTCACCTCGTACCACGGGTTTGTCCCCGGTTTGATCAATCGAAGCTTCGCCGGGGCGGTCTTGAGTCCGTGCAGCGGAACGCCCGCCCGGAACCGCGCCTCCTGGTCCTCCGCCAGGCGTCCGTTCACTTTTACCTCGTACGTCTTCTCCAGGTGGGTGGCCGGCGCCATTGCCCGGGCGGCGAATTCACCGTCGTTTGTGAGCAGCAGCAGGCCCTCGCTGTGATAGTCCAGCCGGCCTACGGGATAAACCCGTTCCTTGACGCCCTTCACCAGGTCCATCACCGTGCGCCGGCCCTGTGGGTCTGAGAGAGTCGTGACACAATCCTTCGGCTTGTTCAGCACGAGATAGACCGGAGCTTCCGGCCGTCGCAGCAGCTTGTTGTCCACTTTGATGTGGTCTTTCGCCGGATCAGCCTTCGCCCCCAGCTCGGCGACCACCCGCCCGTTGACTTTCACCCGGCCTTCGAGAATCAGCTCTTCGGCCTTGCGCCGGCTGGCGATCCCGGCGTGGGCGATGATCTTCTGGAGGCGCTCCTCGGCCATTACTCACTCGTCCAGGGCGGCGGGCCTGCCGGCCAATTCCCCGGCCTCTTCGGCATTCCCTTTCGCCGGCTGGGGCTCTTTCAATTCGAGCGGCCCGTCCTCCGGCGCGCCGGCGTCGCCCGCCGGGTCTCCTGGAGCGCTCTCCTCCGGCTCCGGAAGGCGCCCGGCGGCGGCCTCGGGTTCCGGCGCGCTCCCGGCGGCCCGGTCTGCCAATGTCTCTTCTTCATCGGCCAGGGCG
>CAYRPT010000058.1:7083-10400 GCA_964425895.1 uncultured Solibacteraceae bacterium
CGACGCGCGCCAACTCCTCGAATTCCTTCAAGGTCGGTAGATCCTTCAGGCTCTTCAGCCCGAATTGCACCAGAAAGTCCTTGGTCGTCTTATAGAGAATCGGCTTGCCAACCACCTCCTTGCGGCCCGCCGTCGTGATGAGTTTACGGTCCAGCAGGGTCTTGAGCACTCCGGCGCCCTGCACCCCGCGGATGTCCATGATCTCCGGGGCGGTGATCGGCTGCTTGTAGGCGATCACGGCCAGCGTCTCAAGCGCGGCCATCGAGAGCTTCAACGGCTTCTGAAGTCTGCGGACGAAGGCGCGGACGGCTTCGTGATGCTCCGGCTTGGTGCCCATCTTGTAGCCTTCGGCTACCTCGCGGATCGTCAGGCCGTGCTCCGTCCGCTCGTATTCGGCCATCAAGTGGTCGAGCGCCTGCTGAACGCCGTCCAAAGGTTCTTCGAGCGCCTCGGCAATCTGCCGCGCGGTCAGGGGTTCGTCGGTGATGTAGACCGCGGCCTCCACCATCGCCCGCAGGCGAGCTGCTTCCGCCTCGGTCTCGCCGGCCTTCTCCTCGGCCGGCAGATCCGGCAGGCCGACGGACTCCGTGCCGGCGGCGGACGTACGCTCGCTCTCCGCCAGGGCTTCCGGCGCCTTGCTGTCCGTTTCGCCGCCCGGAGCGAAGTCGTTCCTCGTCGGCTCAACGGCCCTCTCCGGCGCGCCCGGACCAGTCGGTTCCTTCTCTTCCATTTCCGTCAGTTGTAATCCTCTTCGAAGTTGGTTAGGGTCTGGTCCGACACCGCGAACTCATCGAACCCCTTGGCCTTGCGGATCGCGATCGCGCCAAAGGCTTCCTGCTGCACCACCGCGATCGCCTGAAGCTTGACCATCTCCAGAATCGCCAGGAACAGGCAGATGATCGCCTTGCGGCTGCGCTGCCGCTCGAACAGCTCCAGCACCGGAATCGACTCGCTCCGCTCCAGCTCACGCAGGCGGTTCCGCAGGTAGATCATCATGTCCGGAACGCTGATATCTTCTTTACTGACCTCGTACAGCGGGCGATGCTTCGCCCGATCCAGAACGGTCTGAAGCGTCTTCACCAGGTCAAACAGCGTGACCGCAAGCCCCGGTCCCTCGTCATCCGCCAGAAACTCGTGAATCACCGGGTTCGACCACGACGATTCCTCGAGCAGCCGCTTCTGTTGCAGCATCTCCGCCGCGCTCTTGAACTTCTCGTGCTCGATCAACCGCTCCACCAACTCCCGCCGCGGATCGTCGGCCTCCCCCTCCAACTCCGAAAGCGCCGGGTCGCGGGGCAGGAGCATGCGCGACTTGATGTGGATCAGCGTCGCCGCCATGTAGACGAACTCCGCGCTCAGCTCGATGTTCAACGCCGAGGCCTGCTCCATGTACTGGAGGTATTGGGCGGTGATCCGCGAGATAGGGATGTCATAAATGTCGATCTGCTGCTTGCGGATCAGGTCGAGCAGGAGGTCGAGCGGTCCATCGTACTGCTCCAGATGAACATTCAGCGGTGATGACACTTCCTCAACAGGGTATCACGCGCGGTGGCGGAGCCTGCCGGAGGCGGCGAGCATCGATATGATTTTGAACAACTTAGCATGCCGTTGGAGGACGGTTTCCGCGGATTCGGGGGGCGCGCTTCCCGTGGCGCGGGAGTGATCCGTCCGGCGGTCCCGGCTCTTCGGGTGAGACCGCTGGTTTTTCCCGCTACCCGGCTCATCGGGTCTCGCGGGAGCCGGAATCCGGAATTTACCGCCGCCGGCGCCTAAGGGGTACGGGCGCGCCTGAGCGTGCCTTGGCGGGTGACGATACTGTGCTATGGTTGGTCAACAAGAGGTTCTTCCCTGTGCGGATCCGGGGTCAGTCGCTGGTGTTTGCCCTTTTGGCGGTGCTGTTCGCGGGCGGGCGTCCGGCTGTCGGGCTGCCACTGGAGGCGATCACCGTTGACTACCCCTCCGAGGGGTCGATCATCCCTCCGGACTTCGCTCCGCCCACGTTCCGATGGCGGGATCCAAACCGGTCAGTCTCCGTCTGGCTCATTGACGTGTCCTTTCGCGACGGCCGTGATGGACTCCGGGTCATGTCGCCGGGTGAGCCCCCGCGGATCGGGGAAATCGATGAGCGTTGCGTTCTGGCCGGAGCCGTGATGCCTGAGCTCTCTCCGGAGCAAAAGACCGCTCACACCTGGAAGCCCTCTCCGGAGGCCTGGAAGTCGATCCTCCGCCGTTCGGTCAAGCGTCCGGCGACGATTACCATCACGGGGCTGAGTGGAGAGAACTCGGACCAGGCTGTATCGCGAGGCAGGGTAAGAATCAGCGTCGCCGGGGATCCGGTGGCCGCGCCGTTGTTCTATCGCGATGTGCCGTTGATCTCGGTCCCCGTGGGCGAGAAGGGGGTGATCATGCCCCTTCCGACCGAAGCGGTGCCTTTTATCTCCTGGCGGCTTCGCTACGTGAACGAGACCTCCAGCAAAGTCATGATGGAAGGCCTGCCGACGTGCGCGAACTGTCACTCGTTCTCCGCCGATGGCCGGACTCTGGGGCTGGACGTAGATGGCCCGCAGAACGACAAGGGCCTCTACGGGCTGGTGCCGCTCGAGAAGGTAACGCGGATCGAGAACAAGAACGTGATCCGGTGGAGTTCGTTCGCGCAGGAACGGGCCGACAAGCGGTTCGGCTTCATGTCCCAGGTATCGCCGGATGGGCGCTACGTGGTTACCTCCGTCAAACCCGAGGCGCGGAAGGGCGGGCTCGAGTCACGTCTCTTCAATGGTTTCTACGCGCACTATGGATTCGGCCAGGTGTTCTATCCGACGCGAGGTATTCTTGCCTGGTATAGCCGTGAAACGGGCAAACTACAGCCTCTTCCCGGTGCGGACGATCCCCGCTACGTCCATACGAGCGCGTTTTGGAGTCCTGACGGAAAATATCTCGTGTTCTCCCGGGCCGGGGCCAAGGACCCGTATCCGGAAGGCCAGATCTTGCCGACCTACGCGAACGATCCCAACGAGACACAGATCCAGTACGACCTTTACCGGATTCCCTTCAACGGCGGCCGGGGCGGGCGGGCGGAGCCGGTCCGGGGCGCGTCGCGGAACGGGATGAGCAACAATTTTCCCAAGGTGTCCCCGGACGGCCGCTGGATCGTGTATGTCCAGAACCGGAATGGGCTTCTGATGCGCCCCGACAGCAAACTGCACATCGTGCCGTTCGATGGGGGGCGCTCCCGGGCTTTGGAGTCCAACCTGCCCCGGATGAACTCCTGGCACAGCTTCTCGCCGAACGGACGCTGGCTCGCCTTCTCGTCCAAGGGC
>CAYRPT010000058.1:10410-11394 GCA_964425895.1 uncultured Solibacteraceae bacterium
CGCAGTTGTTCCTCACACACATCGACCAGGACGGTAAGGCCAGCCCTCCCCTTCTGATTGAGAACGCTACGGCGGCGAACCGCGCCGTGAATATCCCGGAGTTTGTGAACATCTCATCGGGAGGGCTGGAGAGAATCGAAGCGCCGGCCACGGACTTCTATCGTCTGTACAACGTCGCGGCCGACCTCGCCCGCCGGGAGCTGTTCACGGCGGCGATCTCGGCTTGGCAGGAGGCGCTGAAGCTGGAACCTGACGATGGGCGGGCCCACTACCACCTGGCCTTTGCGCTCCACAAACGGAACGAGCACGACGCGGCGATCGCGGAGTACAGGAAGAGCCTGGAGCTGGATCCCGAGAACACGCTGGCCTACGGGAATCTGGGTGTTTTGCTCGTCGAGCTCGGACGCTTTGACGAAGCGATCGAGAACTACCATCGATGGCTCGCGGTCAAGCCGGACGACCCGTTTGCCTATAACAACCTCGGCGCCGCGCTGCTCGACAAGGGCGACTTCCTTGGGGCGGCCGAGCACTGTCGCAAGGCCCTCGACCTGGCGGCCGAGTATGCCGATGCCAATAACTGCCTTGGGATCGCTCTCACCCGGAGCGGACAGTTCGAGGAAGCGATCGTCCGCTTGAGAAAAGCCGTCGACCTCAATGGTGACACACCGGAATTCCGGTTGAATCTCGGCCGGGTACTGGCTTCGCGTGATCGCTATGGGGAAGCGCTGCCGCACATCGAGCAGGCCGTCAAACTGCTTGGCGATCATGAACCCATGAGTCTGGATCTTCTGGCGGCAATCTACTCGAAAGCCGGTCGTCATTCCGACGCCGTGGACGTGGCTGCAAGGGCGTTTCGGAGCGCCGTGCTGAAAGGCGACCGCACGCTCGCGACGTCGATCCGGGGACGCTTGGCGAACTACGAAGAACTGGCTCGCCAAGCCCGCTAGACCGGCCCCCCCGGACCCCCCGGACCGGGGACCCCCC
>CAYRPT010000059.1:0-11344 GCA_964425895.1 uncultured Solibacteraceae bacterium
CGGCTTCATGGTGCGCTCGAGCAGGGCGTACTCGCCGCCTTCAATGCCGGCCCGGCGGTAGTTCCAGCACCACACGCCGGCGCCATGAAAGCCCCCGGCGAGGTAGCTCAGGAACTGCTGGGTGATCGTGCCGGCGCTGACGGTGAATCCGGGTATCGTCGAGATCTCGGGCTCGTCCCATCCCTTCGCGCCGGAGAGCTGCTGCGGTCCGCCGGTCGATTCCCAGGCGCCGGTCCAGCCGCCCTTGAAGACGTCGGCGGCGAGCGAAACCTGCATATAGAGGGGGCGCGCCACCTCGTAGCGCACCTCGCCGAAGTGCCATACGAAATGGATCGAGGGGTAGAAGCTGCCGTGCTCGCGGAGCGCATCGGCGATCCGCTCCATGTTGGTCGCCCGCCAGGCGAACGGAAGGAACAGGCCCATCTCGCCGCCGGAACGGGCCGGGACCAACGGGTTGTCCCGGCGGATGGCCTCAATGGCGGCGCGGATGTTGCTCACGCGGCTTTCGGCCTTGAAGCGGAGGATGTCGCGGATGCGTCCGAACTCGCGTCCGAAGAGCCGGTTGGCGGGATCTTCGCCTTGCCGGGCGATTTCAGCGACCACCCGGTCGGCGTCATCCCACGAGCGCAGCGGATCCGGCCAGTGCCCCGTTTCCTCCAGGTTCCAGGCGCGGTTCAGATCCGTGAGCGATCGGTAGGTGGACCGTAGCCACTGGCGGAACAGCTCGACGTCGGCGGCCCGCAGGTAAGGGTCGGGCACATGGCGGTATCCGCCGTCCTCGCCGAGGGTCTGGCGCGGCTTCACGTAGATCTGCCGGCGTAGAACCTCTTTCTGATGGGCCCGCATCTTCGGGTGACTCCGGGCCTGCTCCGCGTCGAGCGTGGCGGGGATGCCCAGGCGGGTAAGCAATTCCGGCGTCACCGGCTCCCAGCCGGCCTCGCCGTACCAGAAGGGAATGACATCCTCTTCGAGCGCGATTTCGAGAATGCGCTCGAGCGGCCAACGGGGCGAGGGCATCGACTGCTTCAAGTTGTGAAATCCAAGTTTCTTCATCAGCCGGAATTGCTCGCGCATCTCCTGTTCGGTCATTCCGTCCCACGGGAGAAAGACGACACCGAAGGGCATCGGAGCAAGCTCGCGGATCCGCCGCTGGAACGGGCTGTCGTGGAGGCGGTCATAGAGCTCGTGCAGGAACGGATCGGCAGCGCGCGCCGGCGGGGTGGCCGCCGTCCCCCAAGCCAGCAGAAGAGCGATAGCCGCGGTGAATGGATTCATTACGGGAGAATTCTAGCAAAGGACGCGAAGCGCAGCGCCGAAGGGACCGGGAGGCCGCCCCGGCCGTCCACCGGGCCGCCCGCCACGGTACAATGCCGGGCATCCATGAAACGCCGTCACTTTCTCTCCTCGCTCGCCGGCGGGTTCGCCGCCGTCCCGGCGGTGCTGCGCGGCGCGCGACGGCCCAATGCCGTCATCGTGCTTTGCGACGATCTCGGCTACGGTGATCTCGGCTGCTACGGCCACCCGGCGATCCGCACGCCGCGGCTCGATGCCTTCGCCCGGCAGGGAGTCCGTTTCACGGACTGCTACGCCGCCGCCCCCGTCTGCTCGCCCTCGCGGGCCGGGATGTTGACCGGCCGGACGCCGGACCGCTGCGGCGTCCACGACTGGATCCCCGAAGGCAACGTGATGCACCTGCCCCGCTCCGAGCACACCTTCGCGCAGTTGCTCCGGCGGGCGGGCTACGCCACGTGCCACAGCGGGAAATGGCACTGTAACGGCAAGTTCAACTCGCCGGAGCAGCCGCAGCCGGGCGACCATGGCTTCGATCACTGGTTCTCCACCCAGAACAACGCCTTGCCCTCCCACGAGAACCCGGTGAACTTCGTCCGAAACGGCGCGGCGGTTGGACCGGCACGGAAGTACTCGGCCACCCTCATCGTGGATGAGGCGATCGAATGGCTGCGCTCGCTTGATGGCCGCCGTCCGTTCTGCCTGTTCGTCTGCTTCCACAACCCACACGAGCCGGTCGCCTCGGCCCCGCGCTTCGTCGACGTGTACCCGGAGGCCCGGAAGCGCGGCGAAGCGCTCTACTACGGCAACGTGAGCCAGATGGACTACGAATTCGGGCGCCTTATCGACGCCCTGGACGCCGCGGGCCACGCGGAAGACACCTTCGTCTTCTTCACCAGCGACAACGGGCCGGAAACGCTCAACCGCTACGCGGGCGCCTGGCGCTCGCACGGTTCCCCGGGGCCGCTGCGGGGGATGAAGCTGTCACTCTATGAGGGAGGCTACCGTGTGCCCGGGATCGTCCGGTATCCGGGGCGGGCCCGGGCCGGCGAGGTGAGTGCGGAGCCCGTCTGCGGGCTGGACGTGCTGCCGACGCTCTGCGCGCTGGTCGGCGTCGAGGTCCCGGCCGGGCGACCCATCGACGGCGCGAACATGCTCGACGCGCTTGAGGGGCGTCCCGTGCGGCGCGACGTTCCGCTCCACTGGCACTACTTCAACGCCATGGGCGCGCCGAGGGCGTCCCTGCGCGAAGGCGACTGGAAAGTGCTCGGAATCGGCGGACCGGACACTGACGGCCGCGCCGGGGGTGGGTTCACGGCCGAGCAGTCGGGCGTGGTCAAGAGCCTCACGCTCGAGCGCTTCGAGCTCTACAACCTGAGGCAAAGCAGCTCGGAAGCAGCCGACCTGTCGGCGAAGGAACCCGGCCGCCTCAAGGAGCTGAGCGCGAAGCTCGTCCGCCTGCACGACGAGGTGCGGGCCGAAGCACCCGACTGGCGCCGGCCGCCGGCGGCCACGGGGGGCTGAGAGACAACGTTCGAAAGCCGCCGGAAGATGCCTACCGGATCAGCCGCCGCCCCACCACACAGGCCCAGCCATCCCGGGCGATGCGGTCCAGAATAAGGAAGCCGGCCCCCTCGTACCACGCGGCGATCTCGTCCGAGCGCTCCGGGGGAAAGCCGCTCAGGACGGCGTGGCCGCCGGGAGTCAACACCCGCCGGATCCCGCCACTCAGGCCGACGGCCGCCTCCGGGCTGATGTTGGCGGCGAGGAAGGCGGCGGCGCGGCCGCAAACCGCATCGGCCGAGCCGGTGAACAGGAGGGCGGGAACGCCGGCCCGGGCGAAGTTCCCGGCGGCCGAAGCGGTCGCCTGGGGATCCACATCACAGGCAATCACGCGGCGTTCCCCGAGCAGCCAGGCGGCGTGCGAGAGGATGCCGGCGCCGCAGCCCAACTCGAAGAACGGCTCGCCCGGCGCGAGATAACGCTCCATCGCCTCGAGGCACATCTGCGTCGTCGGATGGTAGCCGGTGCCAAGCGCCAGGCCTGGGTGCACCTCGAGCCGGATGCGCCCGTGGGGCGTGGGGTCCGCTCGCCAGTCCGGGATCACGAAGAAGCGTTCCCCCACACAGACCGGCCCCCAGTCCTCCATGATCTTCCGCGCCCAATTGACGGTTTCGGCCTCTTCCCAGCGGGGAGCGTGAGCGCCGAAGTCGTCCGAAGGAAACGGAGACGGGAAAAACGCTCGCAGGAGGACCTTCTCGTCCGCCAAGTTCTCCTCGATGATGCCGGAAGTGCCTCGAGCGTAAAGCTCCGCGGTCAGGAAGTCGGCTTCGGCGGATTCGCAGGTGAGGTTCAGGATGTGCATTGGCGCTCGGCGGCCAGCCCTCCTACCCCTGCACCTTTTTCAGCTTGCCCGCCCAGAAGGCCTCCTTGAGTTCCACCTTGCGGACCTTGCCGGTGCCGGTCTTGGGCAGTGGTTCGGCCCGGAACTCGTAGTGGTGCGGGATCTTGAACCGGGCGATCCGGCCGGCCAGGTGATCCTGGATATCCTTCCCGGTGAGGGAGTGGCCCGGCTTGGGGACGATGATGGCGGCGGGCACTTCACCCCACTGTTCGTCCGGCGCGGCCACGACGGCCACCTCGAGAACACCGGGGTGGGAGAAGATCGCGTTCTCGATCTCGACCGAGGAGATGTTCTCGCCGCCGCTGATGATGATCTCCTTCCGGCGGTCCACAATCTGGAGGAAGCCCTCGGCATCCCATGTGGCCATGTCCCCGGTGTGAAGCCATCCGCCGGTGAAGGCGTCGGAAGTCGCCTGGGGATCGTTCCAGTAGCCCTGCATGACGTGATCGCCCCGCACTACGATCTCGCCGATCGTCCGGCTGTTCTTCGGCACGTCGTTCATGTCCTGGTCGACGACCCGGATCTCGTTGCCGATGAGCGGCCATCCGGTCATCGCCTGCCGGCGGTAGCGTTCCTCCCCGGAGGCGTGGCGCAGGCCCGCTTTCGGGATCGCGGCCGCCAGGATCGGGCCGGTTTCACTGAGACCATAGCCTCCGTAGACGCCGCAGCCGAAGGCCTTCTCCACGCGCTCGATGAGCGCCGGGGATGGGGCGGCGCCGCCGATCATGATGCGCCGCAGGCTGGAAACATCGTGCTTGCCGGCCTCGGGGGAATTGAGCAGCATGTTGGCCATAACCGGCACCAGGTACATGTCGGTGGCCTGGTGCTCTTCGATAAGGCGGAAGACCGCGCCGGGCTCGAACTTGCGCACCATCACCTGCTTCACGCCGAAGTAGGTCGAGCACTGCGGGTGGCCCCATCCATTGGCGTGGAACAGGGGGATGGTGTGGAGGTTCACCATCGTTTCGACGTCCTGGTAGACGGTGTAGAGCGAAAGGGCGTGGAGGTACAGCGTACGGTGGGAGAGCGCGACGCCCTTCGGGCGGCCGGTGCTGCCGCTGGTGTAGAACAGCTCGCCGATGGCGTTCTCGTCCATCGCGTAGATGTCGGCGCGCTCCGGACGTCCGGCGTGGAGGATCTCTTCGTAGGCGAGGTCGGCCGGGGCGGCGGGAAACTCGTCCAGCGCGACGTAGAAACCGATGGAGGGGCAGTTCGGTTTCAGGGCGGAGACCAGCGGCGCGAAGTCGGGTTCGAACAGGAGCATGCGCGCGCCGGAGTCGTTCAGGATGCCCGCGAGCTCGAGCGGCGTGAGCCGGACGTTGAGCGGGAGCAGGATGGCGCCGGCCTGGAGGACGCCGAAGTAGCCTTCGAGGAGGCGGTGCGTGTTCAGGCTGAGGTAGGCCACGCGGTCGCCGGGCGCGATGCCATGGGCCGTCAAACCCGTGGCCAGGCGCTGGCAGCGGTCGCCGAACTGGCCGTAGGTGAAGCGCTTGTCGCCGCAGACGACGCCGGTGCGGTCGCCGAACAGGTCGATCGCCCGGTGCAGGCAGCGCAGCGGCGTGAGCGGGGTATTGGGCATAGTTCTCCGTTTTGGCGGCGGTCGCGCTTACCGGCCATTGTACGCGAGCGAGTGCGATGCTGACGGGCCCCGGCGTTTGGGGCTCCGAAGCCCCCCCTGGAGCGGCTTCTCCCTCGCCTGCTCCTCCGCCCGGCGCCTGGGTGGGGAGGCGGCAGAGGGGTTCTTCGCCGGATGGTTCCTCTATGCTGAGAGTTTGCCCCTCGGCCTTGAACTGGAGCACATCGCGCTGGCGCTGGCGCTCGCCGTGGCCGCGTACGCCATTCGCGAGCTGCGCCGGCGGCGGTTCGAGGTGCGGCCGAAGCGGCCCGACTACACCGTGGCCGAGGCGCTGGCCCGCTGGCGGGCCGGGGCGGCGGATCACCCGGACCGCCGTTTTCTGGGCGGGCGCGCGATGCCCGCCAAACCGGCGGCGGCGGCCTGGCGGGATATCGGCGAAGAGCTGGCCGAAGCCGCGGAGATGGCGGCCTCCGCCGAGGACCACGAGCGCCAGATGATCCGCCGCCTCGTTCTCGCCGAGGCGACGCTGGCCCTGTTGGTCGAAGCCATCGAGCAGTGCGAGGAGCCGGCGCGAAGGGCCCTCATCCGGGGCTACGAGGAGGGCATGGGAGACCTGCTGCTGTACGCGGCGGTCCGGAGCCGGACCAAGTGGGCGGTGCTGCGCGAGTACGCCCGGTGGAAATTCGACGATGCGGTGCCGAACGACTGGTTTCATCACTACCTGGAGTATGCCCGCCCCTATATCCGGGAGAAAGTACGGCTCGCACGCAGCAGCGTGATTGAGGCCGACGCCGGCGCCGGGCGCTTCGCCGAGGTCTACGACAAGCTCCTGCGCGAGCTGCGGGACGAGGCGCTCAAGGTGGCGCCGAAGAAGCGCTTCGCGCCGGCGGACCTGGAGCCGTAGGGCGGAGCTAAAAGAAGCCGGCGCCACGCAGGAAGACCGCGCCGTTAGCGTTCCGCGTAGTGGTCTTCGCCGACCTCGCGCAGGCGGGCGGCCGCCGCCTCGGGCGTGATGTCCCGCTGGGGAGAGGCAAGCATTTCGTAGCCGACCATGAACTTCTTCACGGTGGCGGACCGCAGCAGGGGCGGGAAGAAGTGCGCGTGGAAGCACCACTCGCGATGCGCCTGGCCGTCGACGGGCCGCTGATGAAAACCCATCGAATACGGGAACGACACCAGAAACAGGTTGTCATACCTCCGGGTGATGCTCCGGAGGATACCGGCGAGGCCGCGGCGCTCGACGGTGGTGAGTTCGTCCATCGCCGTCAGGTGGCGCTTGGGCAACACGATCGTCTCAAACGGCCAGACCGCCCAGAACGGAACGACGGCGGCGAAGGTTTCATTCTCGGCCACGACGCGCTCGCCGGCGTCGAGCTCGAGGCGAAGGTACTCGACAAGGAGGGGGACGCTGCGGCGCGCCTGCCATTCGACCTGCGCCTCGGTCTCCTTGCGAGCCTCGTTCGGAATCGAAGAGCCGGACCAGATCTGGCAGTGGGGGTGGGGGTTGCTGCACCCCATGATCTCGCCGCGGTTCTCGAAGATCTGGACGTACTGGAGAAACGGCTCGCGCGCGAGTTGCTCAAACTGGTCCACCCAAACGTCCACCACGCGGCCCACCGCGTCCGGACTCATGCGCGCGAGGGTCAGGTCGTGCCGCGGGGAGAAGCAAATGACGCGGCAGATTCCCGGCTCGGCTTCGGCCACCAGCAGGCCTTCGGCATCGTGGGAGCCGCGCGGAGTGCCGGGAAGCAGGGCGGCGAAATCATTGTCGAAGACGAAGGTGTCGGAGTAGCGCGGGTTCTCGCGCCCTCCGGCGCGCCGGTTGCCCGGGCAGAGGTAGCAGTCCGGCTCGTATTCGTTGAGCTTTTCCTGGGGCGGCTTCTCTGTCTGTCCCTGCCACGGCCGCCGCGTGCGGTGGGGTGACACCAGCACCCACTCGCGCGTGAGCGGGTTGAAACGGCGGTGCGGATGTTCGTTGAGGTCGAGCATAGGTGCCGCTTCCCGCGCCCGGCGCGCATGTCCCCCCGGCGCAATGAAGTCTGCCTTACTTCGTGAGCAGCTCGATGTCCTTGAACCAAACCTCGACGTCCTGCTCCCCGTGCACCTGGAGAGCGAGCTTCCCGTCGGGCCGCCCGGGGTCGTCGGGCAGATCGACCGTTTTGTAGCCGTTCACGTGGAAAACGAGGCGCCGGCCGTGAGCCGATACGGTCATCTCGTTCCACTCGCCCGGGCGGAAATACTTCGCCACCTCCTCGTCGGAGGGTTGGACAACATACTTCCGGCCGCCGACCTCATAGTATCCGCCGATGGCGGCTTTCTCGTCGATCTCGGCTTCGAGGCCCTGGAGCTTGCCATCCTCCGTCTGGATCGTCCGGAAGAAGAATCCACTGTTCCCCTTCACGTCCTTGAACTTCAGGCGCACGGTGAGATCCGTATAGGAGGCGTCCGTCATCAGAAGGCCGTTCTTGCCCGACTTCCTGTTGGTTCCCTTGATGGCGCCGTCGGCGACCTCCCACTTGCCGTCGCCTACGGGGGCCCAGCCGTTCAGCGTGGCACCGTCGAAGAGCGGTTCCCACCGGTGCCGGCCGAGGTCCTTGATCCAGATGTTGCGCCAGCGCACTTGAGCGGGCTTCTCGCCTTTGAACTGGTGCACCTGGAAGCCGATGAAGCCGGCGATGTCCATGGAGTCGACCAGGTCCGCGCAGGGAACCGAGTTGACGAAGGTGCGGACGCGGTCGCCCATTGCCTCGATGCGGTAGTGGTTCCACTGGTTGTCCTTGAAGGCCTTGCTGGCGACGGGATTATCGTGGATGTTCGCCACCCAGCCGCGGCGCGCCTCGTCGTAGATGCCGCCGGAGGTTCCGGCCTGTTCGTTGGAGATCTCGACCTGGAGGCCGTGCACGCGGCCCTTCTTGTGCTTGCGCTCCACCGGACCCTGGTCGCCGACCGTCATGACGGTGGCGTCCTCGGCATACTCGTGGCTGCGGATCTGAACGCCTGAATTCAGCACGGGGTCGACCAGCACCTCAAAATCGAGGATGAAGTCGCCGTATTCCCGCCGGGTGGCGAGAAACGTATTGGGGCTGCCTTCCGCGGTGGTGCCGACGATGGCGCCGTCTTCGATCTCGTAGCCGGCCGTGCCGTTCTTGATCTCGAAGTTGTCGAGCGTCTTGCCGTCGAACAGGAGTTCCATGCCCTCCTCGGGAGGAACGGGCGGCGCCTGCCGGCAGGCCGCGAGCCAAATGAGCAGGGGGAAAAGAATAAGGGTGAGGACACGCATAGCGTCACTATGCTATCCCACTTGGCCCTGGCGCGGGCCGGGGGCGGCGGCAAGAAGCCGCCCCGGCGATTCCGGTCAGGCGGCGCCGGCGCGTTCCAGGCGTTCGAAGGCGTTGCCCAGGCGTCCCAGGAACTCGTCGGCGTCCGTGCGGGAGATGTTCATGGGCGGCGAGATGCGGATGACGTTGCCGTAGAGCCCGCCCTTGCCGATCAAGAGGCGTTCCTCGCGCGCGGCTTCGAGAAGCTCGGCCGCCTGAGTAGCCGCAGGATTCTTCGTGGCGCGATCCTCGACGAGCTCAAGGGCCAGGAGCAGGCCCCGGCCGCGAACGTCGCCGATGAGCGCGTGGCGCTGCTGCAATTCGAGCAGGCGTTCGCGAAGATAGGCGCCGAGGGTGGCGGCATTGTCGAGCAGGTTCTCTCCGCGGATGAAGTCGATGACGGCTTTGGCGGCGGTGGCCGTGACCGGGTTGCCTCCAAAGGTGGAGATCGTCAACCCGCGCACCGAATCGGCCACCTCGGGCCGGGCGATGGTGAGGCCGATCGGGAAACCGTTGGCCAGCCCTTTCGCCGAGGTAATGACGTCGGGGGTGACGCCATAGTGTTCGATGCCGAACCATTTGCCGCCCGTGCGTCCCCAGCCGGTCTGTACTTCATCGCTGATGAAGATGCCGCCGTGGCGGCGTACGATCTCGGCCACGATGGGGAAGTACTCGGGCGGCGGCGTGATGAACCCCCCGACGCCCTGAATGGGCTCGGCGATCATCCCGGCGATGCGGCCGGAGGTGCTTGTCCGGAGCAAGTCCTCGAGATCGGTGGCGCAGCGGACGCCGCAGCCGGGGTATTCGAGCCCGAAGGGACACCGGTAGCAATAGGCGTTGTGAGCGAGCACGATGCCCGGTTGCGGGGCGCCGCCAAGCCGCCACGTGCCGTGACCGGTGAGCGACATGGCGAGGGCCGATCGCCCGTGGTAGGAGTGGCGGAGCGCGATGATCTCGGTGGAGCCGGTGTAGCAGCGGGCAGCGAGTATGGCGGTTTCATTGGCCTCGGTGCCGCTGTTGGTGAAGAACGACTTGGTGAGCGACTGGCGCGGCGTCAGGCCGGCGAGATCCAACGCCAGCGCCGCCTGCGGTTCGGTGGCGTAGAGCGTCGAGATGTGCTGGAGGCGGTCGAGCTGCTCGTGGACCTTCCGCGTCACCGCCTCGTTGCAGTGCCCCACGCTGACGGTGACGATGCCGCCGAAGAAATCGAGGTACTCGTTCCCCTCGGCGTCGCGCACGAACTGGTTCTTGGCTTCGGTCACCACCAGGGGTTCCCGATAGTAGTGAAAGACCGCCGGAAACAGGTGCTGCCGGCCGGCGAGGAGGATTTCGTCTCGGGTCACAGGTTCGAACGGATCAGATCGATCGGATTCATCATCCGCGGGGTCAGCTTCGCGTGTTGGATCAAGCCATCCTCAAAGCGCAGTGTAATCCGGCCACTCAAGCCCTGGATCTTCCACGCCGCCAGACGGTCCGAAGTGACCACCACGTCCACCACGATCGTGTCGCCGCTGACGGTTACGGATTCGAGCCGGGCCACGCGGAGGTTGGCGTCGAAACGGTCCTGATGCCACTGCCGAACGCCTTCGCGCCCTTCATAGAGCCCCGACTGGAAGTCGATGGAGGCCTCCCCGGCGAAAAAACTCAAACAGCGATCGAGATCTCTGGCTTCAAACGCCGCCAGGTAAGCGTCCGCCACTACCCGCAAATCTTGTGCCTCGGTGTTCGTCATGACCGCCGCCCTAACCAGGTGCCAACCATGCTGGCCCCTTCTTCCTTCACGGGATCCGCCTGTCTGCCCGCCGAGCGGAGCCTCTGAGCGATCCTTTCCTCGATTTCCGCTTCCATGCTCGCGGCGAGCTCGGTGTTCTCGTCTACCAGGTTACACTCCTCGCCGGGATCGGCCTCCAGGTCGTATAACTCGCGCAACGGATTTCCGAGAAGGTCCTGCTCCCGGGAGAGGATGAACTTGTGTGTCCTGGTCCGCAGGCAGTACTTGGCCTGCCAGGTGGACTCGAGGCTCAAGATTTCATCGTAACCCGACGGCTCCTCCTCGCCGCGCAACTGTCCCAGGAGGCTCTGGCCGTCCATCTCGGAGGGAACGGGCAGCCCGGCCACCTCGAGGATGGTGGGCGCGATGTCGGAGAGCTGCCGCATCGGCTTCAAACGGACCCCCGGCCGGAGGCGGCCGCCCGGCCAGCTAATAATACAGGGCACCCGGAGGGTGCAATCGTACAGGCCGTAGTGGTCGAAGAAGATGCGGTGCTCCGTCATGCTCTCGCCGTGGTCGGCCAGAAGGACAATCATCGTGTCGTCCGCCAACCCCAGGCGTTCGAGGGACGCTCGCAGATGGCCGATCCCGTCGTCCAGGTAGCGGGCTTCCCGGTCGTAGAGGGCGGTCACATAGTTTGGATCCGTGATGACACCCTTGCCGGAGCGCAGCCAGGTATCCTTCGCGATGGCGCCCAGCGGATGGCTCCACCAGAGGTCGAGAGCATGGTTGTCAGTGTCCGTCGGATTTCCGCCGTCATAGAACAGTTCGTTGTACTGCTTCGGCGGCACGTAAGGATAATGCGTGTCCCAATAGTGGATGAACAGGTAGAAGGGGCTCTTGGCGACGGAGGTTATCCAGTGGAGGGCCCGGTCGTTCAATTCCTCCTGGGTGACGTTCGCATAGAAGACGTGATGAACACTGGGATCGATGACGTATTCGTAACCCCGCCCGAACCACACCCGTTCGCGAAACAGCGTGTCGAC
>CAYRPT010000060.1:0-8435 GCA_964425895.1 uncultured Solibacteraceae bacterium
CCGTCCAGTCAATGTCGCCCTGCTCGAACATGACGAAGAACCCGTCGGGGTCCTCGCCGAGCAGGGTCAGGGCCGCCTCGACGGTGTGTTCGAGAAGCGGGTTCTCGTGGGTGTAGCGCAGCACTTTCGGCGAGCCGGGGGCATCGACGGGCACGGGAGATTCAAAGTTCCCGCCGGGTCCACCAAACAAGCCGAAGAGCTTCTTGCCCTGCGCGGCGGCTTCAGCGGCGGCTTCCACCAGCGCGCGGCCGCCTTCCTTTTCGGTCCGTTCGACGAAGACATACTCATTGCGAAACTCTCCGTCACGGAACCGCTGGTAGAGAGCGTTGGACATGTAGATGCCGTCGCGCTTGGCGCTGTTCCACGCCCAGGCGGGATGCCCGCCGCCAATGACGACTTCGGGCTTGACCCCGGTCAGGATCTCCTCCGCGATCGCGTGATAGTTGTTGCGGCTCGTATTGTGACTGGCATGCGCGGCGGGCGTCGCGTGCGTAAAGGGCACCGTGCTAACCACCCCGATGGAGAAACCTTTCGTTTGGCGAAGGATCTCGGCGATTGTGGACAACTGGCCGTTCGGCGGGTCACCCGGAAGCCAGGCGAGGTTTCCGTCGTCCGTTTTATAACCGGTGGCCCAGGCAGTGGCTGCCGACGCCGAATCGGTCGCGCGCGGCTTGGAGCCGTCGGGCGGAATGAAATACGCGTCGTCGATGTCAGTTTGCATCGGGTACGGAAGCCGCCCGCCGCGAATGGGGTCGTAGCCGACGATTGGCGTGATGGCGGCAGGGTTGTATTTCGGCTTTCCGTAGGCGGGGGCCCACTTGTCATAGGTTGTTACGTCCCAAGTGCTGGCCACCCCCTGGAACGGCAGCTTGTGGAACGAAAGCTTCTCGTCGTGTCCGAACAGGTAGCGGCTGGTGGCGATCTCGGTTTCCATCTGCATCCCATCGCCGATAAACAGGATGATGTGCTTCACCTCTTGCGCGGCCGCCGGGGCAAGCAACGCCGTCGCCATTGCAGCCGGCAGAATACGACGTACGCGGCTCAAGGAAGGGAACTTCATGTGCGAACCTCCAAATGAAATCCCGCGCCACGCCGAACGGCATTTCGCTCTGCGCGTGCGGGCGGTCGGGCCAGTGCCCGAACCTATACTAGAAAGGGGGTATTAAGACCAGATGATATTAATATTGCGCAGGCGTGAATCTCGTCACGCTAGCCGGATCGATACGATCGTTCTGCTCAACTTACGGACGGGCTCCGCCTGGCGCTTCCGGTTCGGATGAGGTCAGTTGCGCGGGTACAGACTGCGGGCGGCGAGGATCCGCGCACGCGGCGCTTCGGGATCCGCCGACGAATAGAAACCCACGGTACAGTTCATCCGGAAGAAGTAGGCATCTCCGGGCTTCGCCGGGTGACGCCCCTCGACACCGTCCATCCCCCCGCCCGCCACCATGTCGCCCGTGCCTTCCATCAGCAGGTAGAACTCTTCCTCGCTGGGGTGGTGGTGAGGGAAGTTCGTGCCTCCCGGTGCGAACTCCATGATGAAAAGGCTTGTCATGACATGGGCGGCGGCGATACGGTCCCGGTCGCTTTCGGTAGTACCCACCAGCAGCCGGAACTTGGTGCTGGGCGGATGGCTACCGACCACCTGGAGCGGCACATCGTTGATGTTGGCCATCTGAATCGCCGGTGGGATCTTCAGCGGCATCGCCTTCGGGATCTTCCAACCCATGATCAGTACACGGGCGGGCGCGGAGCCGGGGTTGGAGAGGCCGTGCCGGACAGTCGGCGGCAGGTAGACGAAGTCCTCCTTCCGCAGCGGCCGTTGCTCCGGGCCATACAGGACGGCCGGCGAGCCTTCGACCACCACATAGATCTGCTCCTCCCGAGGGTATTCGACCGCGGTGCACTCCCCTCCCGGATCGATGGTCACTTGGCCGAAGCGGGCCACTCCGCGCACGATGCGAGTCTCCTTGTCGCCCGCTCCAAATATGGGCTGGTAGCGGCACGTCGCGCTGGAGACGTCGGATGGCGCCGCCGCGATCTCCGGCAGGTGGCGGCGGAGGAATGTTGGATCGACGTTGCGCTCGGCGGCGGCAAGCGGAATCGCGCCGGCAACGACGGAGGTCAGCAGGATAGTTCGCGCGGATGTGAAGTGCACGGTTCGATTCTACACCAGACGATCTGAAAACAGGTGTCCGAACCGGCCCGCCCCTCATGGATCGGGCGAGGCTGCCGGCACAACAGGATAAGCGGCCTATCCGATTGGATAATCCGGCCGCGTCGCTGAATTCTGCGGAGTGCAGTAAGTTTCTTCATTTCAATAAGTTGTGCCATGGCTCGCTCTCCATGGGTTTTGGCTGGGGGCGTGCCTTTCCATAGGGCGAAGGAGAAGAGGAAATGGTCGGTTACAGGTTCTTCCGGATGGCGGCGGCCGTGGCGGTCTTTTTGACATCGGTCAGCGCTCAAGTCTACCCCCCGAAGCAGGGTGACTTGGCGGTTTCGATTCCATTCGCGTTTGACGTGGTGGGTCGGGCTATGGCGGCCGGCGAGTACATTGTGCACCACGATGCCGAGCGGGCGATCCTGCGGATCTGCGAGGACGGTGTCTACTGCGTAGACGTTCCAGCGCGGTTGCCGGGCGGGAATCTCAAAGGACGCGCACCGAGGCTGACCTTTCATCGAACCGGCGGGAGAGTGACGCTGGCGCTCGTGGATTGCGGAAGCCAGGGAGCCTTCCCGCTCCCGGATTGCCCGGCGGCGATCGCCCGCGGCGCGGATAGCGCGGCCGGCTCGCTGTCCGTTCCGGCGCGCTTTCTGACAGTTCACGTGTTTGCCGGTCTCGCCCCGGCCTGGAGCTGAACGTCGCGAGCGGAAAGTTCTTGCGCAAGACAGGGAACAGCAGGAGAATTAGCTCACTGGGTAGAGGAGGCAAACAATGACGAACCGTTTCTTGGTAGTGTTGGCGGGGTTGCTGGCGCTGCCGCCAGCCGGGCTCGTGGGCGGGGACATGACGCAGGCATCAGGGGAGCCCACGGCTCTCACCGACGCCCAGAGGGAGGAGTTCCTGCGAAGGGGCAAAGTCGACCGGACCCGCGGCATCTCGGTTGGCATCAACAACACCACTCGGCTCACACTGAACGACGGGACGCTGACGCACGACGCACACCTGAACACGGTTGACATCTACAAGGCGTCGGAACCCCTCCCCTCGGGCACGGAACTCAACTTCCGCGACTGCTACAAGTTCAACATCGCGGCCTACAAGCTCGACCGCCTGTTGCGGTTGAACATGGTTCCGGTGACGGTGGAGAGGGTGGTGGGCGGCAAGCGCGGATCGGTGGCCTGGTGGGTGGACGGTGTGAAGATGATGGAGAAGGAACGCTTCAAGAAAAAGATCCCGCCGCCGGATCAGGAGCGCTGGAACCGTCAGATGTACCGTGTACGGCTGTTCAACGAACTCGTTTACAACACGGATGCCAATCTCGGCAACTTGCTGATCACGGGCGATTGGGACCTGCGGATGGTTGACTTCACCCGGGCGTTCCGGGCCCATAAGAAGTTGCGGGAGCCGGGGAACCTGACCCGAATCGACCGCGAAGCCCTGGAGGCGCTGCGCCGGTTGTCCGCGGACGACGTGCGGCGGGAGTTGGGTCCGTGGCTGAAGAAGCCCGAAGTGGAGGGGCTTCTCGCCCGGCGGGATCTGATTGTGGCTCATTTCGACAGCGAGATCTCGACCAGGGGTCAGACAACGGTTCTCACGCCCGCGCCGTAGCCGCGGAGTCTCCCAACGTAGCGCCCACCACCGCGGGTGCGTTTCAGGCTCAAGAACCTGCAGCGCACCCGCGTTTCTGTTGCCCGCGGCAGCTCCGGAGGCCGCGGAAACCTCGACGCGGGAACCTCCAGGACCACGTTGGTTATCCGATTGGATAAGGGCGCCGCGCCGGACCGCCTGACGAAGCGTTTGACGGCTCTCTAACCGGTTGTTCCTGAAGGCGCGACAAGCGGTAGCAGCAAGCCCCCAGTCGGTGACCGTCCTTCGGCGCGCCGGCCGCAACTCCCAGCCCGGGATGCGCGCCGGCGCGCTTTCCATCGGTGGATCCACATCTCGACGCCGTTGGAGTGGCATGAGACTGGCGCGCGGCGCGGCCTCGCCGACGGGTTTCGCTGACGGCAAGACTGCCATTGCAGGCTTGGCGGCCTGCTCCACGCCAGTGGGTGGAGCGGGCAGTCTTGCCCGGCACGCCGGCGGTCTCGCCGGCGGATTGGCTTTGCTGATCACTCGATGGCCGCCCGGGCTGAGGTGACCGAATTTTATTTCGCTTCGAGGAGATGTCATTTCTTTTCAGTATTATGCGATGGGGTCTAGGCTGCCGCCGGGCGCGCCGCACGTCGCTCAGCGGCGGTCTGTTTTATCGGAAGAACCTCCACCGAGTTGCTAGAACGATTCTATTGGCCGCCCAGCCGCAACCGAGTTCGCGTGGGTAGCAATCGCCTCGGCAGGAAGGGGATAGGCCCGGCGGACCCGACGTGACCGTGGCCAGGCTGCTCCACAGGAGCATCGGGGAGCGGGCTGGCGTGCGGCGCGGCCGTGGCTGGGCCGGAACACGGCTGCCGCGGGGCGCCGGAATTCCGAGGCCGCACGCAGTTGCTAGACTATCCACTTGGATTCCGTATGGAACCTCCCCTGAAGCCTTCCCCCGGTGCCGCGGGGCCTGCCCGTTCCGGGTACGTGCGAAGGATCCTTCTGGCCGCTTTGCTGCTTTACGTCTTTCTCGTGGCCGTCAACGGGCTGGGAGCCGGCTTCAAAGCGCTCGGCGGGGGGGTGCTCGATGGCTTCTTCCGCGCGACCGCCAATCCCTTCCTGGGGCTGGTAGTGGGGCTGCTGGCGACGTCACTGGTGCAGAGTTCGTCGGTAACAACCTCGCTGATCGTGGCGATGGTGGCGGCGCCGGAGAACCCGCTGCCTCTTGCCAATGCCGTCCCGATGATCATGGGCGCCAACATCGGCACAACGGTGACCAATACCGTGGTGGCACTCGGCCACCTGGCCCGGCGGGACGAATTCCGGCGCGCGTTCGCCGTGGCCACCTGCCATGACTTCTTCAATTGGTTCGCCGTGCTGATCCTTCTGCCGCTCGAGATCACGACCGGGTATCTGCGGTCGGCGGCCAGTTGGCTGGCGGACCACCTGCCCGCCGTGGGAGGCCTGGATTACGAAAGCCCGTTCATCCTGGCCATCCAGGCGGGCGCCGCGCCGGTGCGGATCGCAGCGTCGTGGCTGGCGGGCGAAACGTGGAAGGCGCTGGCGGAGAGCGCCGTATTTGGAGCGGCCATCTATGTCTCGCTCCTGCTGCTGGTGCGCGTAATGCGTTCTCTGCTGCGCCGCCGGATGGAAGGCGCCGTCACGAACGCTCTGGACCGGAGGCCGGTGTTGGCTATGGGCATCGGGTTGGTTGCTACGGCCACGATTCAGTCGAGCTCAATCACGACCGCACTCCTTGTCCCTTTGGCCGGCGCCGGGCTGATCACCCTACCGCAGGCGTTCCCTGTGACCATAGGGGCCAACATCGGCACCACGGTAACGGCCCTGCTCGCTTCCCTCGCCGTAACCGGCGTCAACGCCCGGGCGGGCGTCGCGATCGCGTTGGTGCACCTGCTCTTCAACGTTACCGCTTCGCTGATCATCTATCCGCTGCCCCGCATCCGGAACATACCGCTAAGCGCCGCCCGCTGGCTGGCGGCGACGGCGAGCCGGCGGCGATGGCTCGCCCTGGTTTACGTGATTGGACTATTCTATCTAGTGCCGATGCTCCTAGCCGTGCTGAGCCGGTAGGGGAGGCGATGATGGAGGCTCACGTGTTGCAGGAATTGCTCTCGATCTTCCGCTCCGCGTCACCCCTGCAAGTCATGGCGGACCAGTTTGCCGAGATGCTGACGACCAGCCTCGAAATGGTTTGCAAGGCCGGCGCCGCGTTCGCCGCGAAGTCAATCACCGCGGAGGAGCGCACGGCGCTGCAACAGCAAGACGTCCGGGTCAACAAGCTCCAGCGGCGGATTCGCAAACAGGTCATCCTCCACCTGTCCATTGAGCGCAACACCCCCGACCTGCCCTACTGCCTGCTGCTGATGAACCTGGTGAAGGACGTGGAGCGAATCGGAGACTACGCGAAGGAGCTCGCCGATCTGGTGACGCTCTCCAACGATCCCCTGCCTTCCGACGCGCTCGTCGAGGAGCTCAAGGAGCTGCGCGCCGGCATTGAGACCGATTACGTAGCGGCCCTGAAGGTGATTCAGGAAGGGGACCGGGAGCGCGCCGTGGAACTGATCCAGTGCGGCAAAGACACCGTGGACCGCTGCGACGCACTCACCCGCCGGATCGCCAATGGTCCCCACAACGCCAGCGTCACCGCGACGCTGGTGCTGGCCGTCCGGTTCTACCAGCGAATCGCCGGGCACGTCCTCAACCTTCTCTCAAGCGCCGTTGTCCCGCTGCACAAGCTCGATTACTACGACGAGAAGGACATTGCCAAGTCCGAGAAGATCAAGCCCTGAGCGCCCCACGGCGGCGATTCACCGCCCGGTGCGGCGTTCGTTCTCCGCGATCCGCGCCTTGACCAGTTTTTTCACGAGAGCAGCGGGCAATGGTTTGTCGACCGGGAAGCGGATAGTGCCCTTGGACGTGCTGTAGTCCTTGAGCTCGCTCTCAAACGCCTTGATTACGGAGTCGCCGGGGAACAGACTGCAATGGCCCGAAAACGCGGCGAAACCAACGAGCAGTCCCTTGTATTTCCACATGGGGACACGATAGCTGATGACCTCGACGGCCTCCGGCGGGACCACGGATCGGATGATCGAGCGGATCTTGCTCAAGGTGTCGCGGGCGGGTTGCGGGACGCCGGCGAGGTATTCGTCGACGTTGGCCGGAAGCGCGCGACGTGCCGCGGAAAGGCGATCCCTTGACTTTGGCTGTTTCATGGCAATGTCTTCTCCAACTGCGGAAAAGGGGCGATCATTTCCCGTCCGGCCTTCCGCCCGTCCCGCCTGGCAATGGCGGTGGCGCTTCCGGGGCCCCGGCGCCCGGAAGAGATGCGGGCGGGGGGTCAAGACCGGCCTCCGGCGCCGGCGATCCCCGCGCCGGGTCCCGCAGCTCCTTCAGAACCGCCAGCGCCATGGTGTCGTTCGGGTTGACCGTCAAGAGCTTCTCCATAAGGGGCCGAACGCGGTCACTGAGTCCCATCTGTATGTAAACCCGCGCCAGGTTCGCGTACGCGCGGCTCATGTCGGGCTGGAGCTCCATTGCCTTCTGATACATCTCCATGGCGCGCGAGATCTGCCGCCGCTGCTCGTAAACCATACCCGCGTTGTTGTGGGCGGAGGCCAGCCGCGGATCGAGCCGCATCGCGGTTTCGAATTCGGACAGCGCTGCGCTCCACTCGCCCTTCTGGCCGTAAGCGACACCCAGCATGTCGTGGATCGTGGCGTCGTTCGGATCGAGCCCGGCCGCCTCCCGGTACGCCCGCACCGCTTCATCCAACCGTCCGAGTTGAAGGTACGATTTGCCGATGTTGGCCGCCGGCGGCGCCGCTTTGGGGTCGAGGCGGCGCACATCTTCGAAGGCCCGGATCGCCTCTTCGTAGCGCTCCTGCTGTGCCAGCCGCACCCCTTCCGCGAACCGGATCTCGGCCTGCCGGGCTGCCGGCGCGGTCTGCGCCGGAGGCGCCGGGACGGAGACGGTATCGGCCGGCGCGGCGGGCGCAGGGCTCGGCGGCGGGGAGGCCTTCCTGGTTGCGGACACGCCCAGCCAGAGCGCGGCCAGCAATGCCACCGCACCCACGGCCGCGATCGCCCGGATTCGCCGGCGTCTTACTGGAACGGGCGCCGGTGCGGGAGAATCGATACGGCTCCGCTCGCGCTTCCTTTTGCTGCTCATGCCTGATCCTTTGGCGCGAGGGCTGCCTCCGGCCTTCGCTCGTTCAGCATCTCTCCCATCAGCTCGATCACCTCCCGGGCCACTATGTTCCAGGTTCTTGAGCATCCCCACCGCGAGATCGCCTCGCGGTCCCATGTCCAATCCAGGGCGTTCCCGAGCGCCCGCTCGAGCGCCGCCTGGTCGCCGGGGGGAACCAGGATGCCGAACTGGCTGGAAGGGATCAGATCGGGCACGCCGCCCACTCCCGTGGCCACCACCGGAGTCCCGCAGGCCAGCGCCTCGTGCACCACGTTCGGCCAACCCTCCGCGCTGCTCGCCAAACAAAAGACATCGGCCCCGCTCATCGCCTGCGACAACTCCAGAGGCGGCAGGAAACCGAGAAAGCGGACGCGGCCCTCCATGCCCAGCTCACTCACCGATGCGCGAATCTCCCGCTCATAGCGGCCGTCTCGCGTCTCGGCGCCCGCAAGCAAGAAGAGCGCCCGCCGTCCGCTCTTTCCCAGCC
>CAYRPT010000060.1:8445-11213 GCA_964425895.1 uncultured Solibacteraceae bacterium
TTTGCCAGGGCTCCGCGAGCCGGCCGACAGGACCTCCTTCTCCCCGGGGGCGACATTCCAGCCCGCCCGCACGGCGGCGCGGTCCCGCGGCCGAAAAACCTCCGCGTCGACGCCGTTGGGAATGGTTCGCGTTCGCCGCGGCTGGACTCCGAGCGCCAGCGCGAACCGGCGCAACTCCTCGGACACGCAGATCACCCGGTCCGCCAGCCGCAGCACCCGCCGCATGCAAGCGAACCGCGCGCGGCGCCGGGCATGGATCATCTCGTTCCCGCGGAATGTCACGACCGACGGGCAGCCGATGATTCGCGCGAGCAGCACCGCCGCGACGCCGTCGGGGTAGCCGAAATGCGAATCGATCACGTGAAACCGGTAGGTCCGGCGGAGCCGCCGTACCGGACCCGCGACGCCTAGCAGGTAGCAGGGGATATTCCACGGTGTTCCGAGCGGCGGGAACAGCCACCTGGGATGAAACACCTCAATCGCCCCGTCCCATCTCCTGGCATCCACCTTGAGGCTGTCGAAGAGCCTGCGCCGCGGATTCGAGTAGTCCAGCACGGGCACCGGGGCCACGACCTTGAGGTCGGCGTGCCGCGCCATGTGCTGCAACCGGGCGCGCACGAACAGCGAGTGGCCCGGCTCGCGAGGGTTCGGATAGGAGGTGGTGATGGTCAGTATCCGCAGCCGCTCTGCGGCGGCCGGGCGAACCCGCTCTTCCTGGTCCGAGCGTACAGTGCCTTCATCCGGCGTGGGTAGGTGGGTCATGCGCCAATCGAGCCAAGAATCCGGGCGAACGTTCCCGCCTGCCGCCGGCCGTCGAAATTCTCGAGGAACCACTCCGACGGCGGCGACGGTTCGGCCGAGAGGCGAAACAGCCCCTCGACCTTCGCATCCGCTTCGGCCGCGCTCTCCTCGTGATAGAGAAAGACCGCCGGCACGCCCGATCGCGAGAGAATCCGCTGGACCGGAGAGCCTTGGTCCGTGATCGCCAGAATCGGCCGGCCCACGGGGACGTACTCGAACAGCTTGGCCGGCACGGTGTAGCCGATATTGGCCAGGTTCACTATATCGATCAGCAGGAGGAAATCCGATGCCGCCATCTCGGACCGCGCTTCCTCTCGCGGCAGCAGGCGATTCACCAGTTCGAGACAGCCCCGCCCCATCAGGAACCTCACATCCGGCCGGGCGACAAATGCCTCCGCCTCCTGTGCCGGACCAACCAGCCGGAGACGGAACGTCTCGGGCGGCATACGGCCCGAACGCACCAAACGTTCGAGCGAAGCCACCAGCCCGCGTGGATGCCGCTGCGCGTACAACACGCCCACGTGTGTGAGGAGCCGCCGGCCGCCGCCCGCGGGCGGGACTGGCACAATGGTCTCCTCGGGATCGAACCCGTTCCAAACCAGGTGGAACTTGTCGCGCCACCCAGGATAGCGCCGGATCCACTCATCCCGCACCGAGTCGGTGACGGCGATGACCGCGTCGGCTGCCCCGAAAATCGCCTGTTCGAGCGCCTGGTCGTAAGGCTTCGCCCACTTCCGCGCACGGCCGGGATTCCCGCACAGCGGGTCGCGAAAGTCGGCGACCCAGCGGACGCGGTGGCGGAACTTCAGCCACATCGCGGCCAGGTGCGTCCCCACCGGCGGCGAAGTAGAAACGACACAGGCGATACGCTCCGTGGGGATCAGTTGGTCCGCCGCCGCCACGGCATGCGGAACCCAGGGCATTTTCTCATGGTAGGGCGCTATTCTCTCGATGGCCCGCGCCAGCCGCGCCTGGATGGGCGCCGCGGTAGCCATTGTCTTGGGATTCGGCGCGTAGATAGCGCCGCCCGCGTCGGCCGCCTCGCCTTCCTCGCCGGAGCAGATCACGCGCACCGGGCGGCCGTACTCCGGCAAGTACTTCGCCAGCCTCCAAGCGCGCTGCACGCCGGAGGTGTTCATCGGCTTGTAGTAGTAGGCGAGCAGAACAACCCCGCCCTCGCGGACCTGCGCCGGCAACACGCTCTATTTTGGCATGAGCCGCGGGTGGTCCCGCTGCGCCGGCCGCCGCGCCGACGCCGTGCTATCCGCTGGCGCGGTATTCGCCCGTGTTGCCGCCGCGCAGTTGCCGAGCACTCAACTCGCCTTCCGAAGGACGTCCTCCACAGCCTCGGGGTGCTTGGCGATGACCGCGAGCAGCACCCGGGTGGGCGCATCGGGGCGCGCGCGGCCCTGTTCCCAATTGCGCAATGTGGCAGGCGGGAAGCCAAATTTGGTTGCGAACTGCGCCTGGCTGAGCCCCATCTTGGTCCGGACCTCGCGCACATCGACTTCGGGCACGTGGACCAGCGTGACGCGGACGTTCTCGTTCTCGCCGCGTGTCCACGCGACGACCTCCTCCAGCCCCTTGATGATGCTGGCGCCGACAGTGGACCGTTTCTTCGACACGCGCCCCGCCGTCTTCTTCGCCGGCCGCTTGGTCTTAATCTCCGTGTCCATCGAGCCCTCCTACATCTTTCTTACGCCGCCAGGTTCCGCGACGATCTTGCCGGCCTCGGGATATGCGCCCAGGAAGGCCACCCGTTCCTCCCGCTCGGTCTCGGACATCAGCGGCTTCGCCCTGCGCAGGACTTCCCCGGTCTCCGCGACCGTCCTCGGCGCATCGGCCATGTGTATCCCACTATACGCAATTTGCGTAGTTGGAACAACCTGCCATGCCGCGCGTGGGGCTGGAAAAGTTGCCACCAAATTGCCACCAGGAATTGGGATAACGAGCCGCACTGAAGCCAT
>CAYRPT010000061.1:0-9758 GCA_964425895.1 uncultured Solibacteraceae bacterium
GCCCCTACGAGGTGAAGTCGTTCGAGATGTTCTGGTATCCGTTCCGGGAGATCGGCGGGGCGAAGAACGCGAACCTCGACGCGGCGGTCAACCTGGACGTGACGGGCGGCGTGGCCAAAGTGGGCTTCTACACGACCGCGGCGCATCCGCGGGCGACGGTTCTGCTCAAAGCGGGAGAGAGGGTGGTGCTTGAGGAGACCGTCGCCATCGATCCGGGCCGGCCGTATCGCAAGGACATCCCCGTGCCCGCCGGGATCGACGAGCACGACCTGCGCGCGTCGATTTCCGCGGACGGCCGGGAGCTCGTGGCCTACGCTCCCATCCGCATGACGCCGAAGCCGATGCCCAAGCCGGTGGAGCCGCCGCCCCCGCCCGATCAGATCAAGACCAACGAGGAGCTCTACCTGGCGGGCCTCCGCATCGAACAGTTTCACAACGCCTCGCTCGATCCGGATCCCTATTGGGAAGAGGCGCTCCGGCGAGATCCCGGCGACGCCCGCGTCAACACGGCCCTGGGCATCAACTACCTGAAGAAGGCCCGCTACACAGACGCCGAGCGGCTTTTCCGCCGCGCGCTCGAGCGGCTGGCGCACAACTACACCACGCCGCGGGACGCTGAGCCCTACTACTACCTCGGTGTCGCTCTTAAGTCACAGGGCAGACACACAGAGGCGTTCGATGCTTTCTACCAGGCCACCTGGAACGCTGCCTGGCGGGCCCCCGGCTACTACGGGGCCGCCGAGATCGCCGCCGGACGCGGCCAGTGGGCCGCCGCCCTGGACCTGGTGGAGCGGTCGCTCGAAGCCAACGCGCTCAATGTGCGGGCGCTGAATCTCAAGGCCGCGCTGCTGCGGCGCCTGGATCGCCCGGATGAGGCGCGGACCGTCCTGGCCGCCGCATTTGAGAAAGCTGATCCGCTCGACGTGCGGTTGATGGCGGAGCGGTGGCTGCTCTCAAGGAGCGCAGCCGACGCGGAGAGGATGACCTCCACGATGAACTCCCATCCGGCCACGGCGGTGGAGACGGCGGCCGAATACCTGAACGCGGGCCTGTGGGAGGACGGCGCCGAGGTACTTTCCACCATGATCGCGCAGACGCCCGACCAATCGAGAATCACGCCGATGGCTTACTACTATCTCGCCTACTTCGCCGGGAAGCTGGGCCGGCCGGCGGAGGCCGCGGACTACTACCGCCTGGCTGCCTCGATGCCGCCGGATTATGTGTTTCCGTTTGAAAACGAAGCTATCGACGTTCTGGGCGCCGCGATGAAGGCCCGTCCGGAAGATGCCCGCGCGCCTTACTATCTTGGGAACCTGCTGTACGACTGGCAGCCTGCCGAAGCGGCCAAACTGTGGGAAAAGTCGGCCGCGCTCGACCCGGCGTTTCCCATCGTGCACCGCAACCTGGCGATTGCGTATTCGCACCAGCCGGGGACGGACTCTCTCAACAAGGCCATTGCCAGCCTCGAAAAGGCCGTGTCGCTCGAGCGCAAGTATCCGATCCACTTCTTCGAGCTCGACGAACTCTACGAGGCGGCCGGCGCAGCTCCGGAGAAGCGGCTCGCGCTCCTGGAGAAACATGCTGAAGTGGTTGAGGAACGGGACGATGCGCTCGCCCGGGCCGTGGCGCTCAAGGTGGTGATGAACAAGTATGACGAGGCCATCTCGCTCATGACCGGCCGGCAGTACGAGGTGTGGGAAGGCGGCGCGCTGAATGTCGCCGACTACTGGACCGACGCCCACCTGCTGCGGGGACGGGAGCGCGCCGCGTCAGGGAATTGGAAGGAAGCGCTGGCGGACTTCGAGGCGGCGGGTAAGATTCCGGACAACCTTCCGAGTGAGCGGCGCGGCGGAGGGGGCCGCGACGCCGAGATCGCTTATTGGATCGGGACCGCCCAGGCGGCTTTGGGCGACGCCGAGGCGGCCCGCCGATCGTGGCGGAAGGCCGCGGCGGGCGCTGACGACGGGGGGGCGCGGCGCGGGCCGGACAGCCTCGTTTCGGCGCGAGGCGTTCAAGCCTACTACGAGGCCCGGGCGCTGGTGAAACTCGGCGAGCAGGCCGCCGCCCGGACCATCTTCGAGAATCTCGTAAAGGCGGCGGCGGCCGCCGGGCAGGCCAAGCCGCGCGGCGATTTCTTTGGCTCATTCGGAAGCCGGGAACCAGAGCGGCATTACACCGCCATGACCCACTATGTCGCCGCGCTCGGTTATCTCGGGCTTGACCAGAAGGAGAAGGCGAAGCAGGAGTTCGGCCTGGCTCTTCAGGCCCGCCCGGATCACCTGGGCGCGAGAACCGGCCTCGCGCAGATCAACTGATGGCAGGCGGCGGCGCCTCCCTCACGTTGAATCACCTCCAGCGGGACGAGCGCGCGCTGAGGAGAGTCACACGGGATGTAACGCGCGCCGCCTCTATTCCGGCGCCTTGCCACCGATGTAGCCGAGAGTGCGGAGCCGCTCGATCGCTTGCGGGTCCAGCTCCGACTTCCCAGCCGGTCCGAGAGCCTTGGCCAGCTCGTTCTGAGCCGCGATCCACCGTTCCAACTCCGCGCGAAGGCGCTTGACTGCTTCCGGGTTGCCGGCCGCCGCGTTGCGGCGCTCGAGACGGTCGTTCCGGTGGTCGTAGAGTTCGACTTCCGGGAGACCGGCGGCGGCGGCGCGGTCGCGGTAGAGCAGCTTCCACCGGGCATCCCAGATGGCGAACGTGCCGGTGCGGTTCTCGGCGATGAGGCCTTCCGGCCGCGCGGACGGGTGGGCGAAGCGGGAAGCCATCACCGGTGCTTTCCGCTCGATGGTGCGGCCTTCCAGCAGCGGCTTGAGACTCTGGCCCTGCACCAGCCCGCCGGGCTCGATCCCCAAGAGATCGAGAATGGTGGGATAGACATCGAGGAGCTGAACCGTATCGGGGATGCGCCGCGGCGAGGGGATGAGCTTCGGATTCCACAGGAGCAACGCCGCATGAAGGAGCTCGCGATAGAGCGAGTGGCCGTGGGCCGTGGCGCCGTGCTCGAAAAACTCCTCCCCGTGATCGGTGACAAACACGATCAGAGTGTCGTCGAGGATATTCAGTTTTCGGAGTTCGCCCACGAGCTGCTCGAAGCTGTGGTCCATGAAGGCGACTTCGCCGTCGTAGCGATCGGCGGCGCGGCGGATGAACGTGTCGGGGTCGATACCCTTGGCCCGGCATTCCGCGGGCGTCACCGCAGTTCCGCCGCCGTACTGGTGCCGGTCCCACAATGCCCGGTTGTCGCGCTCGTACTGTTTTGTCTCGGCCGGGTCGGCGAACTTCTCTTCGAACCCCTTGGGAGGCCGGTAGGGGGCGTGGGGGTCGGTCGAATGCAGGTAAAGGAAGAATGGAACGCCGGCGTTGCGGTTGAGCCAGGGGAAGGCGGCTTTGTTCAGAGCGGCGGAATCGGTCCCCCGGTCCGCCTCCTCGGTGCGGTGACGATGAACCGCGGGGTACTCCAGCATCCAGTCCAGGCCGCGTTCCAGTCCCGAGGCCTTGCCCGCGAACGGATTGGTGACCATGCTGGCGGTGATGTACCCGGAGGAGCGCAGCGTTTCAGCTAAGGTTGTGGCGCGCTTCGAAATCATGTCCACGTCACGCCGGAGGCCCAGCGTATAAGGGTAAAGCGAGGTCAGCAGTGAGGGAACCGAGGCTTTGGTCCAAGGCGCCTGGGCCTGCGCGTCGTCGAACACGGCCGCGGAAGCGGCGAAAGACCGGAGGAACGGTGTGGTCTCACGCGAGTAGCCGTATAAGCTCATGTGATCGGGCCGGAGGCTGCACACGAGGTAGATCAGGACATTCGGGGGCCTCTTCCCCTCCCCGGCGGTCAGCAACGGATTCGACCAGAAGCCGACGGCGCCGGCGGCATCGGCCTGGGTTTCAAAGACCACGCGCGGGGTGGTGTTCGCGAACGCCGAGAGATCGACCTCGGCATCCTCCCAGCGGCCGGGATCGTCCAGGGTGCGGCTGAACACGGGAGTCGCCGCGGGCCCGGCAAGCACGCGGAACGTGATGGGCTGCTTCCGGGCCACCCCCAAGCCGAAGCGGAGACGGCCGCCCGGCGGCACGAGCGTCTCGTAGGTGATCGTGGAGGGCGAATGGGCATAAATAGCGCGCCGGTACTCGTCTTCTTTCCCGATGGTCTGCACGCCGGCCGCCTTGGGAAAGCTGGTTCGCCGCGGGATCAGCTCTATCGAGTCGATGGCCGCCAGGTGCACCGGGCTGTCGGTGGGCATGATGGCGAGGGGGCGGCTGCCCCGGGGCGCCTCGACGTTCACGTCAAAGCGGTACACGCGGTATTGCTTTGGCGGACCCAGGGGGCGCGCCAGCTCGAGCCGTCCGATTTTGATCCGGACCTGCTCACCGCCTTCGGCCATCATCCGGATGGCGACCGTGTCATAGAGGCTCCAATCGATTACCGGCTCCTTGGGCGACACGATCACCGGGCTCCCGCTCCCGTCCCCCTTGACGATCAGATCGCCGTCGCGCAGCCCCAACAGCCCGCGCGCGGGGTCCCAGGTAGCGTCCTTCTCGGTTAGGAAATCCTTCCAGACGATCGGGTCGGCGAGCCGCTCGAAGGATTGCATCTCGGGCGCCGAGATGGCTGCCGCCGATTCCAGGTGATCGTCGAAGCGATAGAGCGTGTACCGGGGGCCCTCCGCTTCGGTAGGGCCTGCGCCCGGGCGGCCTCCGCAGGCGGCCAGGGCGGCAGCCAGACAAATAACACCGGGAACGGAACGAAGATTGGCCTGCGCCATGGGGGCCTGAAAGAAGTATAGCCGGGCCTCGGGATGTGTCCCAAGGCCCGGCCGGAATGATCGTCCGAGACCGGTGTGGCCGCTCAGAAAGTGAAGCGCAGCGAGAACTGAATGATGCGAGGCTGGTTGACCTGCGTGCTCAGATCCTGAAGGCCGGTGGTGCTATTGGGATTGCCGTCTACCGGATGGTTGAACGCATTGAAGAAGTCGGCGGTGAACCGGAGCTGGTAGCGCTCGGTGAAGTTGAAATTCTTGAACAGCGAGATATCGGCGTTCCACGAACCCGGACCGCGGAAAAAGTTCCGCGCGTTCCAGTTCAGAGTGTCTGTGACGGTGGTCATGCGGACCGTACCGTCCGCGAGCTGTTGCGCGACGCGGTTGTCGAAGTTCGCGCCAACCGGCCGGAGGATTCGCTGCCCGCGGTCCAGCGGGATGATCTGCTGGAGAGCGGCCTGATCGACACCGCTGGCCAGGGTTGGGTCCAGATCACCGGCGAACCAGAGCCGCTGACGCCGCCCGAACACATTCATTTCCAAACGCTCATCGGCGGAGAGCGTCGGGTCGCCGAAAAGGTAGCGGCCGGAATTCACACCGGTCCAGAAGCCGCTGCGCCAATCCCCGATGAAGGCGATCTGCCAGCCACCTACAAGGTAGTTGGAGACGCCGGCGTTACCGAGCCATTTCTTGCCGCGGCCGAACGGCAGGTCATAGATGCCGTTGAACCGGATGCGATGCGCCGGCACGGCGTCCGAGTTGGCATATCCGAGCTGGAGACGCTCGTCTTCGTTCAGGTTCGGCGCTCCGAGGATCACGTGGTTCTCGGGCACGGCGAACGCCGAACCGCTACCACTCGAGTTGATGCCGCTCGAGCCGAAGTTGAAGCCCCCGGTGTCGGAGGTGGTCAGCACGCGCGAGAAAGTGTAGAAGAACTGGTAAGCGAGGCCGCTCGTGTAACGGCGCTCGATTTCGGCTTGCAGTGAGGTCGAGTTCGAAAAGCCGTTATGGCGCACCGGCGCGTTGCAGCACCCGCTGTTCCAATTCGGGTTGGCGCGGACCAGGTCTACGTTAGCCGGTGCCTGGAGACCGGTTCTCGCCTGGTAGTTGTACTGCGACTCGGGATCGTTCCAGCGCCAGCGCTGTTCCAGGTTGCTGCCCCGGTTGCCGACATAGCTGAGCCGCAGCGCTGTTTCCCGCATCACCTCGCGCTCGAAGGTGACGTTCCACTGCTGCATCATATTGTCGCTCCAAGTGCGGAAATCCCAGGGCATCATCGCCTGGGCGCGCGAGGAGATGCCGGCGATGCCTTCGATGTCGACGTCGGCATTGCCCACGAAGTCTTCGCCCGCGGGAACCTGGCTCAACGCATAGTTGAAAAACTGGCCGTTCTTCGAGGCCAGCTCGTTTTCGAACCGCAGGTTCAGCGGCGGGCTGGTCCGGGCGCTCTGGAGTATCTGCGAGAGCGGCATGGTCCAGTAGTAGATGCCGTATCCGCCGCGTAGGACCCACTTGTCGGACACTCGCCACGCGGCGCCGAGCCGAGGAGCGAAGTTGTTGTTGTCGGCGGGCAACAATCCTCCGGGGATCCCCGCCTGGTTGGCGGTGGTCCAAGTGAGGCCGCGCGCGGCCCAGGAGTCCAGCACGGACGGCGGAATGCCGGGGATGTCTTCTATCCGCGTATCATGCGGAGTGATGACCTCCATTTTTCCGACGTAATTCTGGAGGTCAAGATTGACGAGGCGATCGTACTTCTCTTTGTAGACGGTCCACTTGTCCCAGCGGAGGCCGATGTCCAGCGTAAGGTTCCGACTCACCTTCCAGCTATCCTGCACGTACACGCCGAGCTCCTTCTGCTGGAAGTAGAAGTAACCGCGGTTGTACTGGTTGCTGAGGTAGGTGGGCAATCCGAGCAACATGCTGGCGAAGCCCGAGCCCGTAAACGATTCGGCCTGCTCCCCGGCGGGATCGAAGAGCGCGGTCCAATCTCCGTAGAAGCTGTGCGAGCCCTGCGACTGCTGGAGCTCGCGGACGTTGTTGTATTCCTGGCGGCCACGGAAGCCCACTTTCACGGTGTGCGCGCCCTTGACCCAAGTCACGTTATCCTCAATCTGGAAGGCGGTGAGTTTCTGGTCGCCCCGGTTGTCGGCGTCCCAGCAGCCATAGTAGAAGAACGGGCTGTCGGAGCAGATCGTCGGCCAGCCGGTAGTGCCGAAAGGGTTAGGCAAGCCGAGGTTGTCCGCCCACGGGGTATCGTCAGCCAGCGTGCCGGACCCGTTGTTGTTGCGGTTGAACGAGGCTTGGAACTCGTTGAGGAGAGTTGGCGAAAAGACGTGATTCCAGCGCGCGAAGGCGGAGTAGATGGGCGTGTCGCTGCGGCCGGTTCCGCCGGCGTCGGTGGAACCGACGGGCGGATAGCCATAGCGTCCGCCGAAGAGCTTGAAGGCCCGTTTCCCCCCGGTGTAGCGGCCGGAGATATTGTCCTTCTCCGAGAAGACATGGTCCCCTTTGAATGTGTAGCTGTGGATGTCGACGGTGTTGGGGTAGTAGGCCTCGAAGTTCGCCTCGAGCCAGGGGTTGCCACCGGCATTCGGTCCACCCGGCGCCGCGGACACGCTCTGCATGGTTTTGCCGATCGGGTGTAGCCGGGCCTGCGGGATCCGGTTGCCTGCAAACGGCGTCCGCAGCCCCTCCGCAGTGCTCGTCAGAGGGTCATACATCGTGAGCGGCACACCGTCGCTGTTGGTTGCGGTGCTGAAATCGCCGCCCCAGATGGCGCCCGTCGGCGCCGACGCCCGCGCGAACCGGGATTGGCGCTCCTTTTGGCCCTCGAAGGCGGCAAACCAGAAGGTCTTATTCTTAATGACCGGGCCGCCGGCCGACGCTCCGTACTCGTTACGGATGTACTGCGGCGGTGTTTCGAAGAAATCCTGGCGCTGGCGCGCTCGCAGACCGCCAAAATTGTTCCGGTGGGTCCAGAAGGCTGTTCCATGGATTTCGTTCGTACCGCTCTTGGTGACCAGCGTGATGTTGGCCGGCCGGGCGTACTGCGCGCTGGATCCGGTCGTTTCAATGCGGAATTCCTGAACGATGTCCAAGCCCGGCTGCACCGGCCGGAGGCCGCCGCCGAACCGGTCGGTGAGCGCGATGCCGTCGAGCAGTGCGTCAGCCGATCCGACCTTCATCCCGTTGATGCGCGGCGTCCCTCCCCCTTCCACGCCAGGCGTCAGGTCGAACAGGTTGCTGATCAGACGTCCGTTGAGCGGGAGCTGTTGAATCCGCTGGGCGTCCTTAATATCGCCAATCTCCATGCCGACGGTGGAAATGACCGGCGCGGCGTCCGACACCTCGACAATCGTGTCGACGGTACCGACTTCCATACGGGGGTCAATCACCAGCGTCTGGCCGGCCTGAAGGAGGAAGTTGCCGGAGTACTTCTTGAAGCCCGCGGCTTCGACAGCGAGCGTGTAGCGGCCGATGGGAACGGCCGGAATCTCATATGTACCGACGCCGGTGCTCTCCGACCGGCGCTCGATTCCCGTGGCCTGGTTGGTCAGCGTGAGCGCCGCCCCGGGGATGGCGGCGCCGCTGGCGTCGAGCACGGTTCCCTTCACCGTGCCCAACCCGGTTTGGCTCCATCCGATTGCCGCCGTCATTGCGAGGATCGCCGCCAGGGCGAGCCCGAGTTCGAAATAACGCCTCATCCCTTTCATAGAAATTCCTCTTTCCCAAAAACGCGCCCGCTGCCAGGGAGCGCGACATCGGCTGGCGTGGCCGGACGCCCGGGCGCTCCACCATGGCGCTTCTCCGGACGCAGCAAACCGGGCTCAGCCCGGCACTTCGTTGCAATTGCGAGAAAAACCCACAGGGGGGAACCCATTGCCGCCAGACTCCCTCCCATATACTCCCCGGCTCAGGCTACCGTAATCCGACGTTGCTGTCAACGAAAATCTCCACCCTGCGGCCGGACGCCGGGCCATCCAGGTGATCCGATCTTTTTTGCACGCGCAAGGAAAAGCGACCGGTCAAGCCATCCCTTTGCTCCGCACCTTCCGCTAACGCCGACGGACCGGCTAGGAGAAGACTATCGCGAAAAGGCGTTCGTGTCAATAGCGCAGCCTGAGAATTTCTGTGCTCCGCGGCATGACTTTCTTGTAGCATTGAAAATAAGTCTTGACTCAGTCCCGAATTCTTCTAAGCTGGATATGCAGGACGGGATGAAGCATCGCAGCGCCCTCGAGGATCTGCCGGGCGATTCCAACCGCGCCATCGCCTTGCGCTTGTTGCGCCGCCACCGGCAGCTTTCCCGCAGTGAGATCGCTCACCGCGCAGGTCTGTCGGAAGCCTCGGTGTCGCGCATTGTCAGCCGGCTGACGAGGAGCCGCCTCGTGACCGAGGTCGGCGCCTCGCGATCCACCGGGGGACGCCCGGCGGCGCGGCTCCAGTTCGACGAGAGCCTCCATCACTCCGTGGGCGTTGATATTCACGATTGGGAAACCCGGGTGGCGGTCGGCACTTTGAGCGGCCGGCTCGAACAGGTGACGTCGTTTCCCACGCCGTCCTCGCCGGTAGCCACCCTGGACGCCGTCGCGGAGCGAGTGGGCGCGCTGGCCGAGAAGCGTCCGGACATCGAACTGGCCGGCGTCGGCGTCAGCGTGCGCGGCCTGGTGAACTCCCGGACCGGTGTGGTCGAACGAGGCGTCGATCGGGAATGGACGCGGATCCCGGTTCGCGAATACCTCGAGGACAAGCTCGAGCTGCCCGTCTACGTCGACAACAACGTGCGCTCCGCGGCTTTCGCGGAGTATCACTATGGCAGCCCGGATGTGCAGGACTGCCATTGCCTCCTGTTCGTCATGGTCGGCGAAGGTATCGGCTTCAGCATGGTGGTGAACGGCGAACTGTACTACGGACAACATATGGCTGCCGGCGAGTTCGGCCAGATGGTGATCGCGGACACCGGCGGCAACGAAACGCACGACCGGGCGGGGTCGCTCGAATCGC
>CAYRPT010000061.1:9768-11142 GCA_964425895.1 uncultured Solibacteraceae bacterium
GACGGCGCCACCTGCGCGCGGTTCATGACCGGCAATGGCGCCCGGAAGTTGTCGGGGGATTCCGTGGTGTCGTCCGCGAGAGCCGTTGCCCACCGCGCCCTCGCCGGTGACGACAGGGCCAGGGAAGTGCTGCAAGAGACCGCCCGATATCTTGGGATCGGCATCGCCAACGCCATCTGGGGCCTGGATCCGGACGCGGTGGTCGTCGACGGGACCATTGTGGAGGCATGGCCCGTCATCGCGCCGGTGCTCTACGACCAGTTTGCTGATGGACGAGAGTTCCTTAACTTCCGCAACCTGATTCTCCGCCCTTCCGCGCTGCGGGGCCAGGCGGCGATGATCGGCGCCGCGGCCCTGCCCTTTCAGTGGCTGTTCGCCGCCGGGGACTCCTTTTCGCGGTGAAGGACGGATGACGCACCGATCAGGGACCAGAACGAGGCGCTGTCTGGCGCGCCTCGCCGCCGGGCTCACCCTCTTCCCGGCGCTCCTGGGCGGCGGCTTCGTTACGGATCTCCGCGCCCGCGGCTACGCGCTGATTCCCGCTCCCCAGGAAGTCCGGCTCGATGGCGGTGATGTGGCCGTAGACGGCTCCTGGGCCGTCATTTCCGAAGTCGGCGCGGAGCACATCGCGGCGCGCCGCCTCTTCGAGGGCGCGCGGGAGTTGCACGGACTGGAGTTCACCGGAAGTGGACCCGGCCGGCTGTTGCTGCGCCTTGGGCCCGGTGCGGCGGCCGCGGCCGCTGCCGCCGCCAGCCAGGCGTACCGGATCCGGATCGCGCCCGGACTGGTCGAAATCACCGGGAACGCGGACGCCGGGCTATTCTATGGTGTCCAGAGCATACTGCAACTGCTCCGTCCGGACCAGCGGGGGACATGGACGCTGCCGGCCGGCGCAATCACCGACTGGCCCGCTTTGCCGCTCCGGTTCGTCCACTGGGACACCAAGCATCACCAGGCTCGCATCGAGACCCTGAAGCGCTATATCGACTGGGCGGCTTTCTTCAAGGTCAACGCCATCGGCTTCGAGATCGAGGACAAGTATGAGTACCCGCGTCATCCGGTGATCGGAGCTCCGGGAGCTTTCACCAAGGCGGAGATGCAGGATCTCACGGCGTACGGGCTCGAAAGGTTCATCCAGCTCGTACCGCAGATTCAATCGCCGGCCCACATGGCCTACGTCCTCAAGCACCAGGAATTCGCCCACCTGCGCGCCGATGGGAACAACTATCAGGCCTGCCTGTGCGACCCGGAAGCCATCCGGCTGATCGAGGACATGTACCAGGACATGATCGACGCCACGCCGGGCGTCGAGTACTTCCATGTGTCGACCGACGAGGTCTACTACGCGGGCATCTGCGCGAAGTGCCAGGAGCA
>CAYRPT010000062.1:0-11106 GCA_964425895.1 uncultured Solibacteraceae bacterium
TCGGTGGTGGACGCGCTTGGCCTGCGGGCCCTCACTCTGCTCAAAGACCGTAACTTCCTGCTCTTCATCCTCATCTCTCTGCTGGCTATGATTCCCTTCACGCTGTACTTCTCACTGGGCTCTCAGTTCTTCGAAAGCCAGGGATTCAAGCAGGTCACCGCAACCATGAACCTGGGGCAGCTTGTCGAGATATTCCTGATGTTTCTTGTGCCGCTCGCCCTGGTGCGCTTCGGCGTCAAGTGGACAATGGTGGGCGGGTTGATCGCACTGGCGATACGCTACTTCGCACTGTGGGGAGGAGTGGCCGCCGGCCAGGTATCCTTGTATTACGTTGCGATCCTCGTGCACGGACTCATTTTCGGCTTCTTCTTCGTCGGTGGCCAGGTCTACGTGGACCGGAAGGCCCCCCCGGAGATCCGCGCTCAGGCTCAGGGATTGATCGTCCTGATCTGTTTCGGCATCGGCATGCTGATCGGCACATTCGCCAACGTCAGGCTGATCGAACGCTATACCGCCAACGGCGTCAGCGACTGGAATCCGGTCTTCGTAATCATGGCGCTCGCCTCGACGGCCCTGGTGGTGATCCTGCTTGCCGCCTTCCGCGACGACGTCAGAGAGACCGCCGGCTGAGGCTCGCATTTCCGCGTGACACAACGTCTGCCGGTTAACTGCGCCGAGGCTCTGCATCCGGCGGCGTTCCGTCCCACCCGGCGGTATTTCCGGCCTGTCTCCATTGTTAGAATATGCCTTGCGCGATCGGCCGACATTGCGCCACTGGATCGAATACGCCCTAGTGCGCCTGGTCGCCGGCCTCTTGCGTTGGCTTCCCCGGCGGGCCGCCAGTGGCTTGGCCCGGTTCTGCGCCCGGCTGTTGGACCGGTTCGTCCCCCGGCTCCGGCGGGTGGCCCGGCGCAACCTCGAACTGGTCATGCCCGGGCTGGCGCCGCACGAGCGGGAACGCATCATCGACGGTGTCTTCCGGTCGGTTGCCGGGGTGTTGGTTGCGATCGCCCGGTTCCCCTCCATCGGCCGCGGCAACGTCCACGAGTGGATCCGCTACGAGGGCTTTGAGCACTACGAGGAAGCCAGGCGGCGAGGCCGTGGAGTGCTGTTCGCCACGGCGCACCTGGGCAACTGGGAGCTGAGCGCGTTCGCCCACGCGCTGATGGCCGAACCCATGTACGTCGTGGTGCGGCCGCTGGACAACCCGCTTCTGGACGCCTGGGCCGAGCGGCGCCGGAGGTTCTCGGGGAACCAGGTGATTGGCAAGAAGGACCCGGCGCGGGGTATCTTGCGCGCCCTGGCGGCGAACAAGGCGGTCGGCATCCTGATCGACCAGAACACGAGCCCCCAGGAAGGTGTGTTTGTCGATTTCTTCGGCGTCAAGGCCTGTGCCCATGCCGGGTTCGCCCGGCTGGCGGCGCGCAGCGGCGCCGCGGTTATACCTGGATTCGCCCTTTGGAGCCCGGGCGAGAGCCGGTACGTACTCCGCTTTTACCCACCCCTGCCGATGATGGGGGACGCCGCCGCCGACACCCAGCGGCTTCACGCCCACCTGGAATCCGTGATCCGCGACTACCCGGACCAGTGGCTGTGGATTCACCGGCGGTGGAAGACAAGACCGGAAGGGGAACCGCCGATATACAGGTAGGTGGAACCCGCTGTGAATGCTAAACCGAAGGTGCTGTTGATTATCGGAGGCGCGCTCGTCGTCAGCGCCCTCGTCGTTCTCTTGATTGCCGAGCAGACCGATGGCGCCGGGAGTGTGAAGCTCGTCCTGCGGCTATGCGCGGCTGTCGACGGCGTGCTGGGTCTCGGCGCCCTCTTCCTCGGGCTGCGAAAGCTGGGGGAGGAGGGCCGCCCCTGATGCGCGCATCGGTCGCGAGCGGTCTATTCGTAGTAGGTGACCGCGATGAACAGGCCCGCGAATACGGCGAGCGAGGTCAGTATGATCGCCGCCCACTTCGCCGCACGCTCCCTGGCCGTCACTCCCACGGTGTCATCGTGCTTCATTTGTTCGTCGAGGCTGTCGAACATATGCGATCTCCTCACGGTTAGAGACGGCGGCCATCGAGGCGAGGTAACAGCCCGCCGCGGGATTCAGACAGAACGGTATGAGAAGTTCTTGGTCACGGCGAGGGCTGCTCAATGAAAATCGTGGGCGTCGGCCGCCCGGGCGTTGAACCGGAGCGGCTCCACCCGCCCGGCGCGCACGTGGATGACGCCGTCCTGATTCTGGAGCACGCCGTCAACCAACAGAAAAGCGTTCTCCACAATGACGGCGCGGTGGCGGGCGAAAAAGTCCGGCTCGATGATGACGTTGGCAACGCCGGTTTCATCCTCCAGGCTAAGGAATACGAATCCTTTGGCCGTTCCGGGGCGCTGGCGGGTGATCACGGCGCCGGCCACCCGTACCGTCATCCCATGCCGTAAGCCGGCCAGCTCGGCGGCCGTACGGACACGCCGCGCCTTCATCTGGTTCCGATAGAGACGCATGGGGTGCGGACCGATGGAGAGGCCGGTGTGGACGAAATCGGCGATCAGCCGCTGCTCGGCGTTCATCGGCGCCAGCGGGCTGGGCTGCTCCCGGTTCGCCTGATCCTCGTACAGCGGACCGGCCGGGCGCGCGGCCAGGTCCCCATCCCACAGAGCCGCCCGGCGGTGCGCCTTGTGATCCGGCTGGAGCGAGTTGAGCGCGCCCGCCGCGGCCAGGATGGAAATCTCGTTCTTCTGAAGCCCGCCAACCCGGTTGACGAGGTCCTGAATGGAGTGGAAGCGGCGGCGGAGGCGTTCCGCCACGATCGCCTCGGCCGCGGCGGCGCGGAGCCCTTTGAGATAGTTGAGGCCGAGGCGGACGGCGCCTTGCTCCTCCACCGTACATTGCACGCCCGAGGCGTTTACGTCCGCCGGCAGGAAGTGCAGGCCATGGCGCTGGGCATCCTTGATGATCGTCGAGGGATGATAGAAACCCATCGGCTGGTTGTTCAGCAGGGCGCAGGTGAAGGCCGCAAGGTAGTGGCATTTCAGATACGCGCTGGCATAAGCGATGAGTGCGAAACTGGCGGCGTGCGATTCGGGAAAACCATACAGAGCGAAGGACGTGATCGAACGGATGATCTCGTCCTGGGCTTCCGCGCCGATCCCGTTCCGGCTCATCCCCGCGCGGAGCTTGACCTCGATCTCTTTCATTCGTTTCTCTGACCGCTTGAAGCCGAAGGCGCGGCGCAATTCCTCGGCTTCGCCCCCGGTGAACCCGGCCACCGCCATGGCCATGCGCAAGAGCTGCTCCTGAAAAAGCGGGACACCGAGCGTACGCTCGAGCACCGGTTCGAGCGACGGGTGGGCGTAGCGGACCGGTTCGGCTCCCTCCCGGCGGCGCAGGTAGGGATGCACCATCTTGCCGACAATCGGCCCGGGGCGGATGATGGCCACCTCCACCACAATGTCGTAGAAGCACTTCGGCTTCAGGCGCGGCAGGCATGACATCTGGGCGCGGCTTTCCACCTGGAACATGCCGATGGTATCGGCACGCTGGAGGGCGGAGTAGACGGCCGGGTCGTCCTTCGGAATGCGGGCCAGATCTACCGCCTCACCGTAGTGATCCCGTATCAGCTCGAGCGAATCCTGGAGCACCGCCATCATGCCGAGGCCAAGCAGATCCACCTTGATGATGCCCATGTCGGCGCAGTCTTCCTTGTCCCACTGGACGATCACGCGCCCGGGCATGGTGGCCGGCTCCAGGGGCACTATGGAGTCGAGCTGGCCCTGACAGATCACCATGCCGCCGGAATGCTGTCCGAGATGGCGCGGCAGATCCTGGACCTGCTGGAAGAGCGAAAGATACCGCGCCACCAAGGGATTCACGGCCGGATCGAAGCCCGCCAGCCGGAAACGGCGGTCGGGGGTATCGTCGGGATCCTCCCAGGAGTAAGCGGTGATCATCTTGGAGAGATGATCCAGCTCGGAGGGACCGAAACCGAGCGCCTTGCCAATGTCGCGCGCGGCCGACTTCTCACGGTAGGTGATGACGTTGGCGGTCATGGCGGCGCCCAGCTTTCCGTAGCGCTGGTAGACGTACTGGATGACCTGCTCGCGCTGCTCGCCGCTGGGAAGATCGATATCGATGTCCGGCCATTCGCCGCGTTCTTCCGAGAGGAAGCGCTCGAAGAGCAGGTCCATGCCGACGGGATCGACGGCGGTGATTCCAAGCGAGTAGCAAACGGCGCTGTTGGCCGCCGAGCCGCGGCCCTGGGCGAGGATGCCCTGCTCTTTGCAGAAGCAGACGATGTCCCGGACGATCAGGAAATAGCCGGCGAGATCAAGCTTTTCAATGAGCGTCAGCTCCCGCTCGATCTGGCTCCGGGCTCGGGCGTGCAAAGGGCGGTACCGCTCGCGGGCGCCCTGGAAAGTGAGTTTCCGCAGCAGGCTGTTCATCGTTTCCCCGGGGGGAGCCGGGTAACGGGGGAACTCATAGCCAAGGTTGGCCAGGGTGAAGTCGAGTTGCCCGGCGAGGGCGGCGGCGGCGCCCACGGCCTCCGGGAGGTCGGCGAACAGAGCGGCCATTTCCGCGGCCGATTTCAGGTGATGCTCCGCGTTACGCGCGAGCAGTTGGCCGGCCTCGGCGACGGTGGTGTGGTGGCGGATCGCGGTGAAGACGTCCTGGAGCTCGCGTTGCTCGATACGGGCGTGATTGACGCCGTTGGTGGCGAGCAGGGGAATGCGGAGCGCTCGCGCCGCTTCGACAATGCCCTGGTTGACGGCCTCTTCAGCGCGGTCCAGGTGACGTTGCAGCTCCGCATAGACCTGGCCGGGGCCGTAAATGGAAAGCAGGTGATCGAGCAGCCGGCGGGCGGCTTCGGGGCTCTCCTGAACGGCGCGGTGCAAAAGACCTTCCGGTCCGCCGGTGAGACAGATGAGGCCCGCGGCGAATTCCTCGAGATCGTCCCAGGTGGCGGCGTGCTCGCCCTTGGGAGATCTCATCCTGATGCGGGTGATCAGACGGCAAAGATTCTGGTACCCCGCACGGCTGGCAGCGAGCAGCGAGATCCGCCGGCCCGGCTTGCAGGTGACCTCGGCGCCGATCAGCGCGCGGATCCCGTGCTTGCGCGCGGCCATATGGAAACGGGGAGCGCCGGCCAGTGCGTCCCGGTCGAGCAACGCGACGGCGGACATTCCCAACTCCGCGGCGCGCTCCGCCAGGTCTTCGGGCAGAGAAGCGCCCTCGAGAAAACTAAACGCCGACCGCGCATGCAGTTCAAGATACATCTTGCGTTCTGCGTCAGTCATAAACTCCTTGCACAAACCAGGCACGCGCATCGAGGGTCAGGAATACCCGGTAGACGCCACCGTCGGTGAGGCTGAGGTCCCACTCGTCGCGGGCCCAGGGGGTATCGGTCCACCACTCGCCGGACGTGCGCCAGGGGCCGGCGGCCTCGGTTACTTCCCCGCGGATTCCGTTGGCTCGCAGGGAATAGGGAGCTTCGTTCTGGGTGCGGACCTCGGCCGGCAGCGGCGGGCGATAAAAGCGCAAGACCACCGGCGCCGGGGGAAGGGTGGGGGGGCTGGTCTCCGCGGAAGGACCTTCCGGGGGATGAAACGGCCGCACCACCACCGCATCCGGCCGGTGCGTGTCGAGCACCGCCGGCGAGCCCACGTTGCCGCGGCCGGCAATGCCCTCCAGGCGCGCCAGCGTGAGTGGCAGCTTGTCCGGAGCGGGCGCGGGGGGCAGAAACAGATCGTTCTGGATCGACCGCGGGCGAACCGGTTGAAGATGGAGCCCCACCGCCGTCACGGCGGCCCGCGGAGGGTGGGCCTCGAGGTCAAGCTGAATCAGTTTCAGCAGTTGTTTGGAATCGGCCAACGGGGCGGGCAGTTCCAAGGTCCGCCGGTACGCGGCGCCGTCTTCGAGCGTCAACTCCGTGCTGATGCGGTTCGCCGCCTGGAACTGCGCCGCCAGCCGCCGGCACAGCTCGTTCAGGATCCGGGCGATGAGGAACAGCAGCGGTTCCAGGTTGGAGACGGGATCCTCCAGTTCGAGATTCTCCCGGTAGCTGGTCTCGGGCGGCGCCAGGTTCAGGGGGCGGCTATGGGCGCCGGTGGCCATCCGGTAGAGCCGGACACCCTCCTCACCAAGGCGTTCCGCCAGACCGATAGGGGGCAGCGCGGCGACATCCTCCAGGTTACGCAGCCCCCAGCGGGTAAGCGTCTCGTGGAATTCCTCCGGCATGGGCACGCGGCTCAGGGGGATCCGGCCCAGACAGAGCGCCTCCTTGCCGGGCGGGATGCAATGCACGCCGGACAGGCACCGGGCGGCGAGAATCGCCGTGTCCGGATCGGCGGCGATGGCGAGGTTCGCCATGATGCCGGCTTCCGCGCCCCGGCGGGCCACCTCCGAGGCGATCTGATCCGGCCCGCCGATCAGCCGGCCGAGCCCGGTGATGGAGAAGACCACCGTCTGCTCGTCGGTGATCTCAACCGACGGGGAGAAGGCGCGAGCCAGGGCCAGCAGACCCTCCAAGCCACCCTCCCCCCGATGCAGGCAAGCGAACACGGCCTCCTCCTTACCCGCAAACCGCCACCGCCGAAAACCGGACTTCCCGCGGCCGTCCCGGCTTCTCAATCACGGAACGAACCCGAAAGCCCCGAAACAGCCGGCCGCCACGCCAGCCGCTGAATACGGCCTGGGGCCGCTCGAAACGAAGCCAAACCGACGCGCAATTGCGGGCCAAGGGATGATCCGCGAGCACCAGCAACACGGTCGGCGTGTTCTCGATCGCGCGGCGGAAACGGTGCCACCAGGCAATGGGGATGCGGCTCACCAGACGGGGTGAGAATCCGGCCAGATCCAGACAAACCAAGCCGAAGCCGCCGGCATGGAGGATGAGATCAGCGGCCTTCAGAGCAGCCTCGAGATTGTGGTTGGAACGAACCCAAAGGAGTCGCGAAAAATCGACTCCGGCCTCGCGCCATGCAATTGCATCTAATACATTCGATCCATCAATATAAACACAATATTCAAAATGACTTATTGATTTTGATATCATCGCCGCGACGGTACTGGAGCGACCCGAGGAGGCCGAACCGGTCAGTTCCGTGATGGCCCCGCGCGGCAACCCCGAAAGGTGTTGATCGATCCCGGCAATGCCGCAACGCAGCGTTTCGCGGGACAGTCCCGCAGCGGAAAAGAGCGCGGACGCGGGAATCGGAGTAACCATGGATTCGCCTTTTATTCGCCTCCATTGTGAAACGAATCCCTCCCGCGAGTCAAGCGGTCAATGGTTGTTTTCCAGGCGCCGCGAGGGACGCTATCAGCCCATGCCCCGCCGGCTCATCTCGACGCCGGTGGTGGTGACGTGATACTTCGCCAGCATGTTGGGTGTCTCCCAAACGGGCATCTGCTGCTCGCCCCGGAGAAAGGCGAAAAACCTCCAGGCCACCTGCCCGAAGTGAGCCTCGTGACCGATGCGGAGAAGATCGGGAATCGTCACCAGGATCTCGTAGTCGCGACGCAGGACGCCGGCGCCGGGATACACCGCCGTGATCAGTCGCAGCCGCCGTTCCAGCGCGGCCAGGACTTTGTCCACGTCGCCGGGCCGGTTGGGCACCACGAACAGTTCCGGACGGTATCGCTCCGCCGCCGTCTGCCGCACCTCGATCCGGGAGCGCGAACCGCGGTAGACGGCGTAGTGCGTATCGCCGGCGCCCGCCGGAGCGGCCAGGTTCCAGAGCGCATCGAGGTGAATGTGGACGCCGCGCAGGGTGTAGATGACCTGGTTGTTGCAGTAGTAGTTCAGGCCGCCGTTGCTCACGGCGTCCCGCACGCTTTCGGGGAACTCCCGCTCCCCGGTCACCGTGGCGAACTCCTCCCGGGTGATCGCCGTGGGCCAGCGCATGGCGCGGAGGATCCGGATGTCGGAGCGCCAGTCGATGGCCTGGTCCGGGAAGAGGGTCCACTGCACCAGGTCCACCAGGTGGACACCGACGTCCGAGAGGCCCTCCCCCTGCTCGTGGATGTCGAAAAACCAGGCTGGGCGCTTTAGCGGAACGCCCGCCACGGTCTTCATTATGTGGTGGATGCTCTGCAGCAACACGGCGGGATTGTCGACGCTTCCGGTGAGCATCTCGCCGAAGATCTCCGAATCGCCGGCAAGGTCGCGCTGGAGCATCGAGGTGACCTCATAGCGTTCGGTCATGATGTCATAGGCGGCCAGCCCTTTTCGCGCGGCGTCATCGAGAACCTGCGCCAGCGCGGGAGCGTCTTCGGACCGGATGATCCAGGGCTTGTCCGCAAGTACGTTCAGCCCCGCTTCCACGGCGCGGCGGATATACTCGATTTTGCCCCGATTCCGTCCGGAGAGGATCACGACGTTGCCGGGGGTGGCGGCGAGCATGTGCTCGAGATAGTCCGGGGCGGCATGAACATCAAGTTCCCAGCAGGTGGGGTTCTCGGGACGGGCGTTGAACCGCGCGATGCGCGCCAGGTGGTCGATCAGGTCGGCGCCCAACGGGGCGAAGACCGAGCAGCGCGGCGAGATCCCGGGGTACATTTCCTTTTGCACGAGGGCGGCGTGGAAGTGGCCGGGATCGAGCGTCATGAGTCGGATTTCGTTCATAGCGGCAGTCTTTCATTGAATCACGGCCGTGGCGGCCACGCGATGGAGGCGGGGCGCAAAAGACAACGGGCGGGCATCGTTCGCTTGAGACGGGAGGCGCGCAGCCGCGCGGTTAGCGCTCGGAAATGCGAAAATGCTGACTGTCAGCTTTCCTTCACCGACATGCCAAAAATCCTCGTGCGCTCATGGATTACGATCCTTGTCCTCGGCCTGGCGAGTTTCGCTCAGGACAATTCCCTGTTGGCGCCGCAACAAGCGGGGGAGTTATTCGACCGGGCGCTCCAGTTGATGGAATCCACGACGTTGACCGTGCCGGGCTTGGCCCGCGCCTCCGAGCCGTTGCTGGAGAATTGCCGTCAGTCCCGGACCAACCTGCAAGCGAGCCGTTTCCGGGACGCCGGAGAAACCTATACGCTGCTCGGCAACCTTCGCGCCTATCTGGCGCTGGCCGATGCGATGCCTAAGCCGTTTCTCTTCCCGGAAGAAGCACGCCGCCAGTTTGCCGAGCTTCGCTCCGGCATCGAGCGCCTCGACTCGCATTTCCGCGCGCTGCTCGGCGATCTCCAGGCGTCGCTCCGTCAGCCCGACCGCGACAACCTGAAGCGCTATGCGGAGGACAACCTGAAGGCCGGCAATCGGCAACCCGGCCGGCAGCGGGTTGTTTTCCTGGGCGACTCCATCACGGACGGCTGGAGACTCAACGAGTACTTCCCGGAGAGTGATTTTCTGAACCGCGGCATCAGCGGCCAGATCACGGGTCAGATGCTCGGCCGTTTGAAAGCCGACGTTCTCGATCTCAAGCCTGACGCCGTCGTGATCCTGGCCGGCACGAACGACATCGCCCGGGGTGTGCCGGACGCCGCGATTCAGAACAACCTTACGATGATCGCGGAACTGGCCAGGCTCCACGGCATCAAAGTGATCCTGGCATCGATCCTCCCGGTGCATGACTACAACAAGGACGGGAATCCCCAATACGAACGCACGCCGCTGCGTCCGCCCGGCCGGATCCTCGACTTAAACAGTTGGATCCGCAACTACTGCCGCCGCGAGCGGTACACATACCTCGACTACTTCACGGCCCTGGTCGACAGCAACGGCGCCCTTACCAAGGATTTCGCCGATGACGGCCTGCACCCGAACGCCGCGGGATACCGCGTGATGGCCCCGCTGGCGTGGAAGGCCATCACACAGGCGCTGGGGACCGGAGCGCGGCTGCGTTGAAGCGCCTCGCGGGCCCGAGTGCGAGCTTATTCTGCGGCTGCTCAGACGGGACACACGTCCAATAGAAATGAAGCATCGAGTGATTCGAAGCGCATTCCTCGCCGCCGTGGCCGCGTGGCGCTTGTCCGCGGGAGGCGTCGTGCCGGTAACCGGGTTCGATCTGAGCCGCTACGAAGGCCGGTGGTATGAGATCGCCCGCTACCCGAACTGGTTCCAACGGTCCTGCGCCGGCGACGTGACGGCCGAGTATCGCGTTCGCGAAAACGGAACGATCGCGGTTCTGAATCGTTGCGCGAAGGACGACGGATCATTCAGCCAGGCCGCCGGAATCGCCCGGTCCGTGGGACCGCCGGCATCGAAGCTCCAGGTCCGGTTCGCTCCCAAGGCCCTGTCGTTCCTTCCCTTCGTCTGGGCCGACTACTGGGTGATCGCCCTCGCGCCGGACTACTCCTGGGCGGCGGTCGGCGGCCCGGACCGCAAGTACCTCTGGATCCTGGCCCGTCAACCGGAGCTCGACGGGGCCATCTATGGGGCCATCCTCGAACAGATCCGGGCGCAGGGCTACGATCCGGAGCGCCTGCAAACCACCCGCCACGGCCGGCCGGCGCAGTAGAATAGCCGGCGAGGGCTCTCACCTTGAAGCGCCACCTATCGCTGCTCATCGAGTACTTCATTCAATACTCGAAGGTGCGCCTCGCCTACCGTGGGGATTTTCTCGTTTCTGTGGTGACTATGGTGCTGGCCACCGTCTTCGGCATCGCCGTTGTCTGGCTTATTTTCGGACGTGTCCCAAAGCTTCTCGGCTGGAGCTTCTACGAGATTCTCTTCATCTACGGCTTCTCGCTCCTGCCGATGGCTCTCTTCAACATGCTCTCGATCAACCTCTACTACTTCGCCGATCACTACATCATCCAGGGCAAGTTCGATCGGGTGCTGCTGCGTCCGGTGCACTCGCTCTTTCAGATTCTGTTCGAGCAGTTTCGGCTGGAGGCGCTGGGTGACGTCGCGCTCGGCGTCTTCCTGGTGGTCGTGTGCGCCGACAAGCTGGGAATCGAGCTGGGACTGGCGGAGTGGCTCTTCGCCGCGGCCGCCGCCATCTGCGGCTGCGCCATTTATCTCGCGGTGTTCCTGATGCTGACGTGCGTCTCTTTCTGGATGGAGGACCGCGTGGGCGTCATCCCGCCGGTCTACAACATGTTGACGTTCGGGCGGTATCCGCTCGACATCTATTCGACGGTGGTGAAGTTCGTTCTGAGCTGGATTGTTCCCT
>CAYRPT010000063.1:0-7003 GCA_964425895.1 uncultured Solibacteraceae bacterium
ATCATGGTGGGCGTGGCGGGGGGAGCGGGTTTGGAGTTGGCTGTGTAGCGGCCCGGTGGTGGAGCAGCGGGCGGTGGTCGGGTTCGAGGCGGACGGCGAGGCAGAGGGGGGCGAGGCCGTGGTGATCGATGGGGTCGGGGGTGTCGTGTTTGCGGGCGAGCGAAACGGTGACGGGCAGGCGGTGGATGAGGGCGAAGTCGCAGAGCAAGGAGGCGCGGCGGCGGTGGCGGCGGCGTCGCCGGGGCCAAGTACCGGAATAGGCACCAGACCGGGCCAACCGCCGGCGAGACCCGCCGGCGTGGCGGGCAAGACTACCCGCTCCACGGGGCCGCCGGCAAGACTACCCGCTCCACGAAGGCCGCCGGCGAGCTCGCATGCGGGCCGTCGAGCCCACAGCGCCATTCGGCGGGGCGGGCGCGGCGGGTATAGTGTAGGAGCTATGCACTTCGTCCTACCGTCTTTTCTCCTGCTCGCCGCCGTCTCCGCCTTTGCCCAGAACAGCGTGCAAGCGGGCCGCTTCACGGTCGAGCATCCCACGTTGCACAACCTCGGCTTCGAGTGGGTGATCACCGGCGATGCGAACCGCAACGCCGGCGTCTCGGTCGAATTCCGCCGAGCCGGCGAATCCCAGTGGCGCGGGGGCCTGCCGTTGGTGCGCATCGGCGGGGAGCGGGTTTTCCGCACGCGCGAGCACCTCGACTACACCGTGCCCGACGGTTTCGCGGGGAGCATCCTCAACCTCGAGGCCGGATTGGAATACGAGTGCCGCTTCGAGATGACCGACCCCGACGGCGCCTCCGGCCAAACGACCCAAACCGTGCGGGTGAAGACGCGCGCCGAGCCGCGGCCTTTCGAAGGCGGCCGTGTACTCCATGTCTATCCGCCCTACCACGAAGGCGACAAGCTGGAACCGAATTTCACCAGCCTCCTCCAGGCTTACTACGGCGCCGGACTCGGCGACTGGAGCGTGGTCTGGGAACGGCGCGCTCAACCCGGCGACACCATCCTGATGCACGCGGGGCTATACAAGAACGACCGTCTCAACTATGTCGACCCGATGATGACGCCCTTCGACGGCACGATGTGGCTCACTCTGAAGGGGACGGCGGAAAAGCCGATCACGGTCAAGGCGGCGGGAGACGGCGAAGTGGTGTTTGACGGAGCGGGCAACCACCGGATGTTCGACGTGACGGCATCGGCGCACCACATCTTTGACGGCCTCACCTTCCGCAACACCGACGTGGCGATCTTCGCCGGGCAGAAGGAGATGCTGGGCGCGGTGGGCCTGACAGTCAAGAACTGCCGCTTCGAGGACATCGGCTTCGGGGTGTGGACCGAATACGCCGGTTCGAGCGACTTCTACATCGCCGATAACATCTTCCTCGGGCGGCCCGAACAGCGCAACCTCCTGGTGGGTTGGACGGGGCCGTTGTGGAGAAGCGTCGGCCCGTATGGCTCGCACGAGGTGCGGAGCTACTACGCCGTCAAGGTCTACGGCCCGGGCCACGTCATCGCGCACAACTCGGTCGCCTACTTCCACGACGGCATCGGCATCTCCACTTACGGCACCCCGGAGAAGGATCCCGACCGGCGTGCGTCCTCCATCGACATCTACAACAATGACATCCACATGTCGGGCGACGACTTCATCGAGACCGACGGCGGCGTTCACAACATCCGTGTCTACAACAACCGCGGCGTCAGCGCGTTCCACGGCGGCTACAGCTCACAGCCGGTTTTTGGCGGCCCGGCCTATTTCATCCGCAACCTGCTGTACCACGTGCCGAGCGGGGTGGCGTTCAAGTTTTCCGCCAAACCGGCCGGCCTGTTCGTCTACCACAACACGATCATCGGCGAGCAGGTCGCGGGCGACCCCTCGTCCAACATGCATTACCGCAACAACCTGTTTCTCGGAAGGGGTACACCCAACCGCGGGGTAATGACGTGGTCGAACGCCACCGGCGCCTACAGCACGGATTACAACGGCTTCGGTCCGAATCCTGGAGTGCAGGCGCAGTACCGATGGCTCGCCCCCCCGGCCGGGGGGACGATGTACGATCCCGGGCGCGGCGACTGGAAGACGTTCTCCACGCTGGAGGAGTTCCGGGCGGCGACTGGCCAGGAGCGCCACGGTATTGAAGTGGATTTCGACATCTTCGAGCAGATGAAACCGCCTGATCCCTCGAACCGCCACGCGGTGTATCACGCGATGGATCTGAACTTCCGCTTGAAGCCGAACAGCAAAGCCGTGGACGCAGGCGTGCGGATTCCGACCGTCAACGACGATTTCGGCGGCCAGGCTCCGGACCTGGGCGCGCTGGAAGTGGGCCGGCCCGAGCCACACTACGGCCCGCGCTGGCTCAAGACGCAGCCGTTCTACCGGTGACCGGGTAGGCGCGGAGATCCACTCGGAGAGCGCTCGAGAACGCCGCGACGCGGTCGACCCCTGCTCTCACACTCGTTTCCGGGTCCGCGAGACCCCGCGGGAAGACGACACAGCCGTTCCCGCCGGCGGTCCTACTGGTCGCGCACTTCGAGCAGGCACCAGCCCGGCAGGGTAGCCGGGCGGTCTTTGAGGAACACCACACGCCGGGTCTTGGGGAAGGGCAGACCACTCCGAACCGCGCGGCTGAAATAGGGGAGCTGCTCCAGGATCTGGCGATGCGCGGCATTGGAGGGACTGCCGCCGCCGGACTTGCTGAGAAAGCCCGCGCCCCAGCCAACGCACAGGACGGCGGCCCCCGGTTGCTGCCGTGCCTCCGCGACCCTCGCGCGCAAGCTCTCGAGATTCTGCTGGAACTCCGCGAGACCGGCGGCCTGGGCGTAGCGTACGTGGATCTCGAGGATCTTCTCCGCGCTGTCGTTGGCGGCCTCGAGCAGGCTCGCCGTCGTCAAAGTCGCTTTCAACCGGAGCGCCCGGAGCACCTCCGGCTGCTGATAGAAAGGGTTCTCGCGCCAGCGGCCGGTGAACACCGAACCGGGCGCCGCCATTTCAGCGAAGCTGGCGGAGCCCTGGTCGGGCCGATTGCCGGGAGCGTCACCCCGCGGAGCCTGCTTCCACCGGAGCGACAGCTTGGCCTCCCCCGCCGGCGCCAGCGAAGCCGTCCGCAGCATGAAGATCCGGAAACAGTCCCGGCCCACCGGATCGGAATCGCCCACCGAGAACGGCTTCCATTGATTTGCTCCCGAGGCGCCCGCGAGCAACTCCTCGAGCAGCGGGCCGGGCATCCGGCGCGCACGATCGTCGTTGGTTCGGCCGGCCAGGTCCTGCAACGCGGCCTCAGTGACGCGCGCGCTCACCAAGGCGGTTCGCAACGCTCCTTTGAGCGCGCTTCCCGGCAAATAGGGTCCGGCAGCCGAGGACGCGAAGGACGGGATGCGCAACTGGTCGCTCGACAGGGCCTCCCAATAGCGGCTATAAGCGGGATCCTCGAAAGGGATGCGGCGGCCAGCGAAGTTCTGGGCGAAGCCGCCCCAGGCGGCGAAATCCAACTTTGTGGCTCGTTGGATCTGCTTCAGGTAGTTGTCGAGTCGTGGGCCCTTGGCCAGGAGCCGGACAATCCGAGTCTGGTCGAGCACATTGACCTGGTCGCGCCAGACCATGTAGTCAATCGGCGAAAGGTGAGAGCCGTCGCCCACGAGCGTCGGAGTAAGACAGGTCAGACGGTATTTCATGCCGGCGCTCCGATCGGCACGAAAACGCTCACCGGATGACCATAGCGGAACGCGGGGTGCTCCAGACCGTCCGGCGCCAGGTCGGGCGCCGCGCCCACTGGTTCCCGGTCCGCTACCACGACCGAGCCTTCGGCCACCATGCGGACCCTCCTCTTCGCCACTCCCCACTGATTCGCGCCTTCCACACGGCCGCCGCGGATCGTGATGGTGTAACGTCCGCGATCCCACCGCACGGCGTCCAATTCGCCGGGGTGATACAGCGAAAGGAGCCAGTATCCAGACTCGGCGAGTGGAAGTGGCGCCGCTACTTCGGGTGTCTCGCCGGTTTCGGCGTCTTCCCCGGGCGGTCTGGAAAGATCGGGAGCGGGTTGGGGCGGCAGCAGCCAGGTGGGCCAATCCACCTCCTGGAACGCAGGCGCGTCGGCGCGCCCCCAGCCGGCCGAGCGCCGTCCTCCGAACCCGGAATCCGCGAGCAGCCGGAACGCCGCTTCCACCGGCGCCCTCCAGGCGGCCGTGGCTTCCTCGCTGGCGAAGACGGCCACCAGCCAGAGTCCGGCGTCGGGCGCGAATTCGATGCCGGCGGTGTAGTACGGCTGGGCGCTTCCGGATTGAAGGCGGTCCACGGCGATTCCGCCGCGGATCACCGTCCGGAAGATGCCGCCGCCTGGGCCGGCCCGCTCGGTCAGGCACAGGCTCGCCTCGTCGACGGTCCAGGCCTCGTCGTCCAAATCCTCACCCGCCAGCAGCGACCGCACCACGGTCACCGGCAGAAACCGCGCGCCCCGCTGTCCGAGCAGGTTGGCCGACGCGGGGGGCCAGACGATTTGCGGCGGAATGATGAACAGCGTCTCCGCCTTCCACGGGAAGAACGAACTGAAACGGACGGCCGGCTCGCCCGCCGACCTCGCGGTGGCCGCGAGCCAGTCGTCCAGACGGCCCAATTTCGCCAAGGCGTGGGTGACGGCGGAAAAGACCGCATCGCTGTGAAACAGATCACCGGTTTCATCGCGCGCGCCGTTTTCCGAGCCGAACCGCCACGGGCCGGCGGGCCGGAGGCGAACCACAAGAGCCTTCGACATGATCACCCGGCGAGCTTCGCCGCGAATCCTTCTTCCCGCAACAATGCCTGCAGGGCTGCGACATCGGCGCCCGCCAGCAATTCCTGCGGCGGATCGCTCGATGCGTAGAAGCCGCGGCCCCGCCACGTGACGGTCAGGCTGTCAAAACGCACCTGCCCGTTGCCTCGGGACCCTCCGCCGCCGAGACTGTCGTCTTCCAGCAGGCGCAGCGCTTCGGCCAGCCGGGCGAGCAGCGCTTTATCCTCCTCACAAAGGATATCCATGACGAACCGGACACGGAACCGCGCGCCAGCCGGGACTCGCTCGAGCGTTCTGGGGTTGGCTTGCGACGTAATCCGATCGATGGCGTTCTCGCTTTTTACCTCGGTCAACTCGTCATCGAGGTTCTCGCGCATTGAGTCGGTGACGCTGCCTTCGACCAGCGCCGCATCGTAAACGGCCAGCCGGGCGGGCGTCGCCGAGGAGCTGTCCAGCGTTTCGCCAGTCGTTTTCTCGAGTCGCCCGGGGCTGCGCCCGAAAAGCAGGCAGACCTCGTCGTCCGGACGGTCGCTCTGGTGGATGCGGACCTCCTGGCCCTTGCGCTTCGAAAGGTACACGAGCTCGGACGGCACGGCCATGCCACTGGTCTGTTCCAGCAGCGACCGCAGCTTGCCGCGCAGGGAGCTGCCGGGCACATAAGGCCGGCCGTGGGCGTCTTTGACCACCGGGTTGTCCGCCCCGCCGATTTCGAGGGAGCCCTTGCCGGCGCCGATATGCAGGCCGGTCAGGCACTGCATCTCCCCTTCGAGGATCAGCTTGCCGATGAATGTCAGTTGGGTCTCAGCGGTATGAGCGCTCATGGTTCCTCGCTGTTGGTTACTCGTTGTACGCGATGATGGCCTCGAACAAGTCGCGAAACCGTTCGTAGCCCCGCAGGTCGTTCTTGCGTGTCACCTGGAGCAGGAGCCGCTCCAGGCTGTCCAGGCTGCGGAGCGAGTGGCGGGCGATGGTATAGGCCAAACGCGCGCGCAGCATGACGAACTGGTGCTGCCGCTCAGCTTCCGGCGCCCGGCAGGCGCGGCGAACGGCGTTGTAAAAGCGGCGCAACTGGCTCTTGGTGCCGGAGTCCATGTCCCGCATCCGGGCCACCACGCCGTGCGCCTGGTTATCGAGGTACAGGCTGTCGGCGATCAACTTGTCGAGATCGATTTCGGGCGGACCCATACGGTCACCGCCGCCGCCGGGACCGCCCCGGCCACCCCGCTGCGGACGTCCGCCCTCACGGCCGCCTTCGCGTCCGCCCTCGCGTCCACCCGGCCTGCCTTCCCGGCCGCCCTCGCGGTTTCTCGGTTCCTGCTGTGTCTCTGCCATAGAGGTCAACTTTCCGATAGCAGCTTCGCCCATTCGAGCGCGACGCGCCCTCCGGGTCGAAGCCGATGTTGGGCCGCGCTCTTGCCGATCAGCTCCGCCACCAGGCTGGAGCGCAGCCGCTGGTACTCACGGTCGCGCGCGCCTTCGGCCACGAGGCTGAGGCGGCGATGATAGCGCCACGGCCGGGCGAAGCGCCCCTCCGCGGCCGTTCCGGGCGCCGGGGCGGCACGCCGGTAGAAGCGAATCAGGTCGCCCAGCAACTGCGGCGACCCGCCGAATTCCCGCACCAGGCGCCCCAGGTTCTCCTGGAGCTCAGCCGCCTGCGACAACTGCCGCCACTCGACCGTGTGGCCGAACACGTGGAAGCAGTCGCGGGCGCCGGCCTGCGCTCGCGCCAGCACCCGGCCCGCTTCCGCGTACAGCTTCGCCAACGGCGCCAGTGGCTCGGGCGCCAGGGCCAGCGCCATGGAGACGGTCTTACCCTCGCTCCCCGGAATGTCCTTGAGATTCTCCTCGTTGAAACGGTGGAACAGGCGCTGGACCTCGCGGGCCAGGACGACCAGCGCGTCCCAGGCGCCGAACGCCGCGAAGTTGCTGCCGCCGGAGTACAGGATCGACACCTTCTGCCAGAACTCCGGCATCGAGCAAAGCACTTCGAGCTCGCCGGCGAAAAACTGCTTGTACACCATCGAAATCTGCACGTGCTCCTCGATGGTGGTCAGGCGGCGCATGCGGAAGTTGAAGTTGTCTACGTCGCCCCGCAGCACGCCCCAGGCGCGGCGTCCCTGCGCCCGCCCGGCCAGCGCCGGCGGCGAGGCGATCGCGCCCACAGTCTTGCCGGGAGCCGTATGCCGGGCGAGCAAGAGGGCTTCGGGCGAATCCGCCAGCGCCCAGGAGTG
>CAYRPT010000063.1:7013-11093 GCA_964425895.1 uncultured Solibacteraceae bacterium
CCGGCCCGAATCCGCGCCGGTTGTTCGGGGGACCAGCCCACCGACTTCGCGTTCGGCAGCGATTCGAGCAACGCGAGAAAATAGCCGTCCGCGCCGCCGTCCGCGGGGGCATCGTCGAACGGCGCGAAGAAGTCCGGTCGGGCTCCGGTGGCGGGCTGAAAGCGTCGCCGGTCGGTCTGTTCCATCAGGCGCCGGCGCACGACGCTCCAGTCGCCGAGGTTCTCCGTCGATGCCCAGTTCAGCGTCAGGAATCCGCCGCTGAGGTCTTCGATGCCGACTGCCGCCCGGCTGAGAAACTCCTCCGCCGGGCGGACCGTTTCGGCCGGCACCACCGCGAGAAACTGGCCCCCACCGCTCGAGCCGAGCACCACCTTGGGCAACCCCAGCTCCGCCAGCATCGCTCGCGGCAGGACCTCGCTCAGCAGCGACACCCAGCGGCTCCGGCCGACAATCAGATTCTCGCCGCACAGCCCGGGCCGCAGCTCGCCGCCGGCGGGAATCGGGGAGGCCAGAAACTCTTCAATTCCGCGGAGTTGTCCCTGAAGGAAGACTTGAACCGACATCCCGAAGTCCAGTCGAAGCTATCACTCTAACACAGGCCGCCCGGCAAAGCAGAGGATGGACTCTGGTTCCTCAGGTTCCGGGCGCGGCGTGGGTGGGTTGGCCAGTGGGAGCGGAGCACCGTCGCCGGTTCGTAATCGGAGTGTTATCTCCGCTTCACGCGCAGCGTGTATACGGGGCATAAGGAATGTCTTACAAACCAGTATCGAGTCTCCCGAACGCCGTGCCGTTCGTTCTTCCCCCGCCGGTCGAAAGCGCCCCGCCGTGGCTGGGTAAGCTGCTGGCCATCGACCGTTTGAACGAACTGTCCGATCGCGTCCGCGCCGTCTCCGAAGGACGCCCGGCCGTCGAGCGGCTGCTCGAAGCCATGGAAATCGGCTATTGGGTGGACGAGCGCGATCTGGCGCGCATACCTCGCAGCGGACCGCTGATCGCCGTGGCCAACCTCCCGTTTGGCATGGTGGAGGGCGCCATTCTGGCAGCCCTGTTGCCCCGTGTCCGGCCTGACGTCCGCATTCTGACGCACGACCCCTTTGCGGTCTTGTCGAGAACCGAGCTAGGCAGCACCGACCGGTTCCTTTGGCTCCGGCCGTTCCGCCGTGGAGCGCCGCCAGCCAACTTGCAGCCGTTGCGCGAGGCTATCGCGTGGGTCCGCACAGGGGGCATGCTCGTGGTGTTTCCGGCGGGGGATGTCGCGCACCTGGAGATCGGGCGCCGCCGGATTGTTGACCGCTCATGGGATGCGGCGGTGTCGCGTCTTATCCGCCGGACGGGAGCTTCAGCGCTACCCATCTTTTTCGACGGCGCCAATAGCGCGCCCTTCCAGATGCTCAGCCTGCTCCATCCCGCGCTGTGCACGATGCGGCTGCCCCACGAGTTCCTGAACAAGCGCGGGAAACGGATCCTTCTGCGCATCGGCTCGCCCGTTCCGTGGAAGAGGCTGGCGCGATTCAAAAGCGGCCCCGAGATGCGTGACTATCTCTATCAGCGCACCTACTTGTTGGCGAACCGGCGCGCCGGCCGCGTTCCCCGGCCCGTGCTGCCGGCGTTGCACCTCGGTGTCCGTCGGCCCCACCCGGTCGCCGCACCCGGTGACGCCGCGGCGGTGGCGGCCGAAGTGAGCCGTCTACCGGCGGAGAGCCGTCTGGGAGAACTCGATCAGCTTGCAGTCTTCGTTGCGCCCGCCGCTGCCATTCCCAACACCCTCCGGGAAATCGGCCGTTTGCGCGAGCTGTCCTTCCGGGCTGCCGGTGAAGGCACCGGTCTCTCGCTCGATTTGGACCGCTTTGACCAGGACTACGAGCACCTGTTCCTTTGGAACCAGGAACGCACCGAGATAGCTGGCGCGTATCGCGTCGGCCGGGCCGACGCGCTGCTCGCCTCTCGGGGTCTGTCCGGGATCTACACGCATACGCTGTTTGAGTTCTCCCCTGAGTTCTTCGCGCACACGGGGCCCGCGCTGGAGCTCGGGCGCTCCTTCGTGCGTCCCGAATACCAGCGGGATTTCGCGCCACTGCTGCTTCTTTGGAAAGGGATCGGAGCGCTCGTGATGCGATCGCCTCGGTATGCCGTGCTGTTTGGCCCGGTCAGCATCAGCAACGACTATCAGGCCGTGTCCCGGCAGTTCATGGTTCGGTTTCTGAAGAGTCGTTGCGGCATGCCGGAGATGGCGCCGCTGGCTCGCGCCCGGCACCCGTTCCGGCTGCGCCGTCCGGAAACCTGGGACCTGGAGGTTACACGAGGCTTCGTGGATGACATCGACGAGCTTTCGGAACTGGTGGCCGAGATCGAAGCTGACGGCAAGGGCGTGCCCATTCTGATCAAACAGTACCTCAAGCTCGGTGGCCGCCTGCTGGAGTTCAACGTGGACGCCCGGTTTTCCGGCGCGCTGGATGGCCTGGTGGTCGTCGATCTTCGTCAGACGGACGCTCGGATTCTTCAGCGATACATGGGCCGCGACGGCGCCCGGGCCTTCCGCCGCTGGCACGGGCTGGAAGGCTCAGGCCGGGACGCGGTCTCGAGTGGGCGGGGTTGTTGAGCCGCCGGCCGGACTGCGGTGTTGCAGGCGGGCCGCCCCACCGGGCCGGGGCGGTGATGTGAGGGCGCGGCGGGGCGCCGGAGGCAGCGCTTCTAGTCCGCGCGGAAGCCCGGCTTGTCGACGGGGATCACCGTGATGTCCCGGGCGTAAGCCGCGGCCGCCTCGCGGATCTTCGCAGCGTCCCCGACCAGAACGAAACGGAGGCCCTCGGAGCGGTAGTGCTTGCGGGCCGCGGCGTTAGCCTGTTCGAGGGTGACGGCGTCGATGCGGGCGAAGTAGTTGTCGATCTCGTCGCGGTCAAGCTCGAAGATGGCCATGGCGCTAAGGATGGCGGCGAGCTGCGTCGAGGTTTCCAGGTTCGCGGTGGGGAAGCGCCCCTTGACATAGGCTTTGGCCGACGCCAACTGATCCGCAGTGACACCGCTTTCGTTTAACCTTCTCAGGATGCTCAGAGTGAGATCGATGGCCGGTGTGGTGGTGTCGGTTTCGGTATAAGAGCTGATGGAGATGGCGCCGGGCAGGCGTTCGAGCGCGAGGTCGGAGAATGCGCCGTAGGTTAGACCCGAGTTCACCCGGAGCTCATCGTTGAGCATCGAACTGAACCGGCCGCCGAAAAGGGTGTTGATCAAGATCATGGCCACCCGGTCGGGATGCCGGCGATAGATGCCCGGAAGGCCGATGGCGAAAAAGGTCTGAGTGCTGTCCGGTTTGTCGACCAACAGGAGGCGGGGCGACGCCGCGGCGAGGTCCGGGACCGCGGCGATCCACTCGTATCGCTCGCCTGCGGCGACATCGCCGAAGGCCGCGGCGAGCTTGTCGGCCATGGGTCCGGCGTCAAACGTGCCGACGGAGGTCACCACGAGGTTCCGGCCGGTGTAGAAACGGCGGTGATAGCGCGCGAGATCGTCCCGGGTGAGGCTTGGGAGTGTGATCTCATCTCCGGTAATCTGACGTGAGTACGGGTGACCCTTCGGGTAGAAGAACTCGCGGAAGTAGCGGCCGGTCAGGGCGTACGGGTTGTCCTTGACGGCCCGGATGGCGTCCACCCGCTGCTCGATCACCTTGTTGAGCTCCGCCTCGGGAAACACGGGATCACGCACGACATCGGCTACCAGGGCGAGAGCCCGGTCCAGATCCTTGGCCAGGAATTCGGCGACGAGAAGAGTGGATTGTTCATCGACCCCGGCCGTGAAGCCGGCGCCGAGCGCGTCCAATTGGACCGAAAACTCGGCCGCCGTGCGATGAGTGGTGCCCCTTCGCAGGCACTCCGCCGTGACCGACGCCAGACCCGCCTTGCCGGGCGGATCCGTTTCGGCGCCGCCGCGGACCGCGACGGTGAGGGTGATCATCGGCACATCGCTTTTCTCGAGCAACTGGATCACTACGCCGTTCGGCAGGGACTTCTGGGTGTAAGGCGGCAGCTTCACCTGCCCGGAAGCGCCGGCAACCATGCCTGTCATCACCATGGCGGCAATTGTCAT
>CAYRPT010000064.1:0-10089 GCA_964425895.1 uncultured Solibacteraceae bacterium
CGGGAAATACTCGTCGGTGGTTTCGAGCACCCGGAAGTAGGTGGCATATTCCTCGGGCCGCCAGGTGTCCTTGCCGAAGAGAATGCGGTCCTGGTAGCGCTCGAAAAACCGCCGGGCGAAGCGCGGCTGGCGTCCCAGCTCCTCGATTACCGCGCCGAATTCGGTGTACACATTCGGGAGGCGGTCGAGCAGCCGGCCGAGCCGGGCCAGATCGTTTCCCAGCCAGCCGAAGTGCGCGTTGATGAAGATCGTCTTGGGATGCTTTTCGAACAGCCGGTGCTGCTCGGCGATCAATGCTTCCCACGTGGGGAACCGGTCCGGGGTTCGCCCCCGGCCGGGGTACATTTTCAGTTCGAGCCAACGCTCGTTGAACCGGTCCATGGGATCGAAAAGCGCCTTCGGCTCGGCGGTATGGATGAGCACAGGCACGCCGAGCCGCCCGCAACTCTCGAAGACCGGATCGAAACGTGGGTCGTCCACCGGAATTCTCCGGCCCTGGGCGTCTTGAAGGGTCATCCCGAAGTTTTTGAAGAGCTTGAGTCCGCGGGCGCCGTTCCGGATGTCGTGTTCCAGTTGGGAGGCGGCGCGCCGTCCGTAGTCGTTCTCGTCCAGGCCGTCGAACGACAGGTTGGCGAAAAACACGATCCGCCCGCCGTACGCGCTCCCCATCGCATCAATGCCCTTCTTCAGGCTCTCGCCCGATCCCCCGCTCAGGTTGACCATGGCCCGCATGTTGATCCGGTCCATGTCGGCAATCAAGCGGGCGATGTCCTCGGATCCCCGCAGCCGCCGCTGGTGGTTGTGGATGTCGATGAAGGGGTAGCGGGCTCGCGTGACCCTTTGTTCCGGCACGACCAGCGTGGACCGGGGTTCATATTCTTCGATGCTCATGGACTGGGCCATGGCGAGGGCGGGTACGAGGATTAGGGCGGCGGAGCGCACGGTCATGGGGAAAGCTGAATAGCCGATTATGCCGTTTTCTCCGTCGGGTCCGCAATCAGCTCCGAGACGCGGTCCTGAAGGCGGCGGGTCAGCTCTTCGCTCTCCGCGGAGGTCATCCCGGAGGTTTCCATGGGGGCGCCCATCCGGGCCCGCACGCGGGCTGGGCGGATGTGCATGGAGCCGCGCGGCAGCGCGTCGCGTGTACCGGCTAGCCCCACTGGGACTACCGGCGCGCCGGACCGGATCGCGAGATGCGCTGCGCCCCCCTTGAAGGCCCGCATTACGCCGTCGGAACGGCTGCCCTCCGCAAACACGACCACGGAGATTCCCGCCTGGAGGATCCGGCGCGCTTCGGCCAGCGCCCGCGCCGCCGAACGCTTGTCCTCGCGGACCACGCGGATATGCCCTCCCAGGCTCAGGTTCCAGCCGATAAACGGCACCCGAAACAGAGACTCCTTCGCCAGGAAGCGAAACGGCACCGGCAGGCAGCTCATCAGCACCGGGACGTCCATCATGCTCCGATGATTCACGACGAAGACGGCGCCCCGATCTCGGGGAATCCGTTCCTGCCCCTCGGAATCCACACGCACCCCGGACGTGAACAGCAGGGCGCGAGCCCAAAACGCGGCGACCCGGAAGCCGAAGCTGCCGCCGCGGTCCGTCAGGTGCGCTATCGCGGTGGTGAAGCCCATGAGCACGACCTCGATCGCCGCCAGCGGATCGGTGACGAGCGCTATTCGGAGAAACCGAGTCCACGGCATCGCCCGTTGATTGTAGCGAACGCGCAGCCGAGACGGTTGGACTGGCCGCACCCCCTACGCCGGCCGTCCGTCAAGACCCGGCGAGTAGCCGCCGCCGGGCCTCGCCGACCAGAAGGAGGGATCCGGTGATGAACACGGCGTCTTCGGCCGCGGCGTGCGCCGCCATGTCCAGTGCTTGGTCGATGTCCCGCGCGGTCTGTACCGGGGTGTCGTGGAACAGCCGCTCCAACACCTCGGTCCGGAGGGCGCGGTGCGAGTCAATCCTGGTGAGAATGACACGGTCCGCGGCGCCGGCCAGCACGCCGGCCATTTCGTCGAGCGACTTATCGCGCATGGAACCGAAGATCACCCACACCTTCCGCCCTCTATAGAACCGCCGGATGTGACCTGCCAACGCCCGGATACCGTTGGGATTGTGCGCCCCGTCCAGCACGATCTCCGGCTGCGCGCGCATACGTTCCAATCTTCCCGGCCACCGCGCCGCGACGACGCCGCGCTGGATTGCCGAACAGTCCAAATCCAGCTCCCGAAGCGCCGCGACCGCCGTCAGGGTGTTCTCCACCTGGTGCGAACCTCCCAGCGGGCATTCCACCGGGAACTGCTCCTCCCCGCGGCAAGCCAGGAAGCTGCTGCCGAAACATTCGAGGAGCAGCTCCTCCGCCCGCCACTCCGAGACGTCGGTAAAGCGAATACCGAGCTCGCCAGCCCGATCCTCCAGAACCCGCCGCGCCTCCGGTCTCTGCGGCGCGAAAACCGCGGGGGCGCCCGGTTTTAGGATGCCGGCTTTCTCTCCGGCGATCGCCTCGATGCTGTTCCCTAACCAGGCCTCGTGATCGTAGTCGACCCGGGTGATCACGCACAGCTCCGGCTGGACCACGTTGGTGGCATCCAGCCGTCCGCCCAGGCCTGTCTCGAGCACGGCTGTCTCCACCCCCAATTGGCGAAACAGCAGGAACGCCATGGCGGTGACGGTCTCAAAGTAGGTTGGGTGCGCTTCCAGTTCCCCGCGATGGTGCAGGCGCTCGGCGACGTTGTGGACTTCGTCGAAGGCGCCTGAAAACTGCTCCGGACTCACCGGAGCGCCGTTCACTTGAATCCGCTCGGTGGGCTCGATCAGGTGGGGTGAGGTGTAAAGCCCTGTTCGGCCGCCGGCCTGTTGAAGCGCGGAGGAAATCATGGCCGCAGTCGAGCCTTTGCCGTTCGTGCCGGCGATGTGAACGCTGCGGAACGACTGATGGGGATCGCCGAGCGCGCCGAGCAGAGTCCGGACGCGGTCCAGACCGAGCTTGATGGTCCGGATTTCATTGCCCAGCGAGTAAAGGTATCGGACCGAGTCCGGGTACGTAGTCATTCGGCGAGCGGACGCTTCCCTATTCTCTCAAGTTTCCATCCTGGGACTCCGCCGGCCGAACCGTCCGGAGGGTGGCAGCGGGGCAACCCTGCGATCATGAGGGTTTGGGTGATGAAAGTCCTTATCGCCACCACCTGCACCCCCGACGACCGCAAGACGGTGGCCTGCGTGCGCTCCCTACGGGCGGGCGGGGCCGTCGCCGACGTCGGCGGCGACCGTTTCCTCGGTCAGGCGTTCTACTCGCGCCACATGCGCCGCCGCGTACTTCTCCCCCATCCGGCGCTGGGCGCTCGATCCTACGTCGACGCGATCAATCGCTGCGCCCCAGAGCACGAGTGGAACGCCGTGCTGCCCACCAATGACTACACGACACAGGCCCTCGTCGAGCATCGTGAGCGGCTCGACCCGGCGCTCGCTACCGCGCTGCCAGCCCCGGAACCCTTCACCCTCTCACGCGACAAGCTGCGAACTGCGGAGCTGGTGCGCAATCTCGGTCTGAACGCTCCAGCGACCTTCGCTCCCCGCACGGAGGCCGAAGCATTGGAGGCGGGCGTCGCCGTCGGTTTTCCGTGCGTCATCAAGCTGCGGCGAGGGGCAGGATCCGTCAACCGTCTCTACATCGCCAACCGCGACGAACTTCTCGCCGCGTTCCGCGCGCCCCGCCCCCCCTCTGACCCGGTCTTCGATTTTGAGAGCCTGCTCGTCCAGGAGTTCGTCGACGGCGTACCGGAAGATGTCTGCGCGTTGTTCGCCCACGGTGAGCCACGCTCAGCCTACACGCAGCGCCGCGTCCGCACTTGGCCCGTCGACGGCGGCATGGGCGTCGTGATGGAGTCCACCCACAACCCGGCGCTGCTCGAACAGGGCCTCACCCTCATGAAAGCTCTCCGCTGGCACGGCCCCATACAAGCCGAATTCAAGGTGGACCGCAAAACCGGGAAGGCGTACCTGCTCGAGATCAACGGCCGGCTCTGGGGGGCGCTGGGACTTTCCACGGAAATCGGTCTCGATTTCCCCCTCTGGACGTGCCGGCTGGCCGCCGACGGCGATATCCCGGCATGTTTCCAATACCGCGCTGGCGTACGGATGCGTTGGCCCTGGCTGTTCGCGTTCCTGTCAGCATACCGCTCACCGGACGGCCTGACCGCTCTGCGCGACTTCTTCGAGCCGCGGCCGGACGCCTGCTCCGACCTGCGCTGGTCGGATCCGGGCCCCCTCATCGCGGAGACGGCTTATGCGGGGCGGCGCGGCTGGGATCGGATGTGGCGGAAGTGGCGCTCCTCCTTCTCCGGCTGACACCGTTGGCACAGCGCGGCTTTGACACCGCCCCACCACGCATCGGTTGCACACCACCACCACCCGACAATACGGGATTTGCGCACTTTGTCTCCGCCGGCGGCGGACGTTCGGCCAAGATTTCCCCGGTTTTTCAACGAGATCGGAGGACGGGGCGGCGTTGGCCGGCGCCGTGCCCTTCGAAAGGCCGCAAGGAGGCAATAACCTGATGAAGAGCATCTTGATGACAGCGGCCACGGCAGCGCTGGTCTGGGCCGGAGCAGCACTGGCCCAGAACCCGGCGCCGGCGCCGAACCCCATACCGGACCCCGATCAACCCCAGGTGCGCCAGCGCGACGGGACGGGGCCTTACCACGAGCAGGTCCAGAAGGACGGCCCCCGCGGCCAGGCGAACGAGCAGGGACGCCAGGGGAAGGCCAACAAGGCGAACAAGGGCAAGCGCTCAAAGAACGGACCCGGCGATGGGACCGGCAACGTCGACAGCAGAGGCAGCGGTCCGCAGGACGGGACCGGCCATGGAGCCCAGTCCGGCCGGCGGAGCGGCTCGATGGGTCGAAGCGGCTCCACGGCCAACGGCGGTTGGAGCGAAGGCCAGCGAGGCTCCAGCGGTGGCTGGGGCGGCAACCGGACTGGCGGGTGGGGCGGCAGCCAGAGCGGCTCGACGGCCGGCGGCGGTCGCGGCGGCCGCGGCGGTGGCCGGGGACGGTGACGCGGCGCCGGTCCCGCTGATGCTGGAGGAGCGGTGGAGACCACGCTGGAGGTCCGCCGGCAGGCGGACCTCCAACGTGGGTCCCGCACGGCGTTGCCCGCGCTTTCCGCTCAGGCCGGAAAGCTCATGCAGTCCACGTAGGTGTCTTCGAATGCCGGGTCGTCCGCCAGCCGAATATGAGAGATGGCGTGTCGAAGCTCCGGAAACGCCCGCTCCTCGGGCCGGGTCCGGAAGAGCGCCAGCTTTGCCCCGAGCAGGGCGGTGTTGCCGGCCGGATCGATGCGATCCACGGGAAACTCCACCAGTCCGATCCGCCGCGCCGAATCCCGGTTCACGTAATTCCCAAAGGCTCCCGCCAGGTAGATTCGGGCCACTTCGTCGGCCGCCGCCCCCCATTGTGAAAGAAGCATCCGGGCGCCGGCGGCGATGGCGCCTTTGGCTAACTGGAGCTGGCGGATGTCCTGCTGGAGCAGCTTCACCGGGTCCGCGACAGGCCATTCCCGGCCCCCGTTGGCGAGGCGGCCCGAGGGCAGAATCACTCCGAGCTGAAGCCCGGCCGCCACGACGTCGACCAGCCCGCTGCCACATAATCCCCGCGGCGCGGTGTTGCCAAGGACATGACATTGCAGGCGGCCGTCCATCACGGACGCCTCGGCAATAGCACCCGTGGCGGCGCGCATACCCATGGAGATCCGGCCCCCTTCAAACGCCGGGCCCGCGGCGGTCGACGCGCAGAGAATCCGCCCGTTCCGGCCGAGCGCGATTTCGCCGTTGGTGCCGAGGTCGTAGAGGACGGTGAGCTCCTCAGTTCGGTCGAGCCCCGTGGCCAGGATTCCGGCGAGAATGTCGCTGCCGATGAAGCCGCCCAGGTTAGGTAGAAACTGCACGATCGGGTCGGCGGGCAGCTTCCAGCCGAGCCCGGCTGCGGAGAACTCGGCGAGGCCATTATCGGATGGCTGAAACGGGTAGTGCGACAGCGGCGTGACGTCGATCCCGCAGAACAGGTGATGCATGACGGTGTTACCGACCAGCACGATCTCGGTAAGGCGCTCGTCAGGTTGGAGCTCGAGGATCAGCGTGCCCAGCGCTTCGCGGATCAGGCCGGTCAGGGCCGCGCGGCCGGCGGTATCGAGCCCGTATTGAATCCGGCTCATCACATCGGCCCCGTGCACAGCCTGGGGATTCAACGCGGAGCGGACGCCCAATACAAAGCCCGTTCGCAGGTCAACTAGCTGGGCCACCAGCGTGGTGGTGCCGATGTCCACCGCGATCCCCGTGCCCGGCCGGGGGACGAAGTCGAACCGGGAGTCGTCGGCGAGGATCGTGGCTTCCCACTGGTCGATCTCCAGCGTCAGGTCGGCTTCGGCTCGGGCCCGGCAGGCGAGCCGCCAGCCCTCCGCCACCTCCGCGGCGGAGAGGATTCTCAACTCGTCGGCGGTCGGCTCCATGGAACCTCCGGTGAGCCTCACACGGCACTTGCGGCACTTGCCATGGCCTCCGCAGGGAAACTCAACTCCGTACGCGAACAGGACATCCCGCAGCGGAGTGCCGCCGGGGACAGGGAATGACGCCCCCAGGGGTTCGAGGCGTATGGTGACCTGGCGCATCAGCGAATCGAACGGTCCGAAACGGGCCACCCGGCGCTCCTCGGATCAGTATCGGTTGCGCGCGGCGGGCCCACCGGCTCTCCGTACCTCACGCCGCGGGCTCCACCCGGACGATGTTTTCATCGTAACTGGCAGCGATCCGGTTGCCGGGCGGGACGATTAGGAACTCTTCTCCGGCCCACTCGCCGGACACGAGCCGCTCGACCATTGTCATGTCGCCCTGCACCTTCTCGAAACCCATACCGCGCTCGGCGGCTTCCTTACGCGTCTGTTGCTCGAAGCGGTTGTCGGGCTCAATTCCCATCTCGATGAAGGTCAGTTTTCCGTAGTTCTTGGTGTAGCCTCCGAGGGTCTCCCAAAGATAAGCCGCATTCTCCTCCCCGTACTTGGCGGCCAGCTCTTCGTAGGTCCGGGCCATGCCGAACTTCGCCCGGAGGTCCTCGCCGCCAAGCTGCACCAAACCGGCGCCCCGCTCGATCCAACCGGAGGTCTTGAAATACACACCCGGATTGCCGTTGAAGTATTCAAGGTACCGTTCACGGGAGCCGAGAAACAAAGTGATGCAGTCGTGTCCGCGGGGCAGCACGACGGGCTTGGTTCGTGCGGTCAGACCCGCCAGCCCCATCCCGCAGAGGGCGTAGCCGAGCAGTACGGCATCGTAGCGGGACTCGTCCACCGCGTCCAACACCGCCTGAATGCGCTCGCACATCCCTTTGCCGGCGATGTCGTGGAGGCCCTTGGGGAGGAACTCGACGTCAATGGTATGCGGAGACCGGGCGACGGCGTGGCACATTTCCCGGAACAGGATCTCACAGGAGATAAGCTTGAGATGCATGCGCCTCTTCCGCCGCCGGACTCTACGGATTCGCCAGCGCCCTGGCGGCGGCGCGGATGAACTCGGGTGAGGTGCCGCAGCAGCCGCCGATGTAGGAAGCGCCCGCGGCCGCCAGCCGCGGCACGTAAGAGGCGAACTCCTCGGGCGTGGTGCGATAGATGACCGTGCCCCCCTGCATCTCCGGCAGCCCGGCGTTGGGCTTGATCCATACCGGCCGCCGCGTGGCGGCCCGAAGGCGCTCGCACACCGGGACGTAACCGGCGATTCCGTTGCCGCAGTTGGCGCCGATAACGTCCGCTCCGGCTTCGTCCAACTCTGCCGCCGCCTGCTCCGGCGTCACACCCATCATGGTCCGGTCTTTGTTCTTGCCGGAATCGTAAACCATGCAGGCCACGGTGAGCAGGCCCGTCGCCTTGGCGGCCGCCAAAGCGATCTTCGCTTCCGCCAGGTCCGACATCGTTTCAATCACCAGCCCGTCGGCGCCGGCCGCGGCCAGCGCTTCCGCTTGCTCGCGGAACGCCGCGTCAAGCTCCTCTTCCGTAACATCCCCGGTTAGCAGCAGCTTGCCCGACGGTCCAATCGACGCGAAGACCTTGGCCCGCCCGGCCGCCGCCCGCTTCGAAATCTCAACCCCGGCCCGGTTGATGGCCCTCACCTGTGTTTCGAGACCCTTCTCTCGCAGCACCACCCGGCTCGCCCGAAAGGTGTTCGTCAAAATCACCTGGCTGCCGGCCTCAACATAGAGGCGGGCGACCTCCTCGACGCTCTCGGGGCGCCGCAGGTTCCACTCGTCCGGCACTTCCTCCGGACCGAGGCCTCGCGCCTGGAGTTGCGTACCCCAAGCCCCGTCGGTTAGAGTCACCGCGGGCATTCAGGCGGCGACCAATTCCCGAGCCCGATGGACCGCCGTGCTCGCGTTGTCGGCGTAGCCGTCCGCGCCGATTTCGGCGGCGTACTCCGGCGTTACCGGAGCGCCGCCCACCATGACTTTCACCTGCCCGCGCACGCCGGCCTGATGGAGCGCCTCAATCGTCGACTTCATCGCCGGCATGGTGACGGTGAGCAGAGCGGACATACAGATGATGTCCGGCTTCTCGTTCTGAACGGCGGCCACGAACTTGTCGGCCGCGACATCCGAGCCGAGGTCGATCACCTTGAAGCCCGCGCCCTCCAGCATCGACGCGACCAGGTTCTTGCCGATGTCGTGCAAATCCCCCTTCACCGTGCCGATCACCACGATGCCCATCGGCTTGGCGCCGGTCTGCGCGAGAAGCGGCTGGATCAGCTTCAGAGCTCCCTTCATGGCGCGGGCCGCCAGCAGCAATTCCGGTACGAAGAACTCCTCGCACTGAAACCGGTTGCCGGCCTCGTTCATCGCCGGAATCATCGCGCTGCTGATGATTTCCTGGGGGCTCACGCCTTCGGCGAGAGCTGCCTCCGTGACCCCCACCGCGGTCTTCTGATCGCCGGTCAGGATCGCGTCGTATAGCTTCTTGAGATCTGCCACATCCGCCTCCCGCTAGAGTGCTCCTGCTAAATTAAGACGAACTTGTCCACTTTCCTACAGCGAGATTGTATCAAAACCGCGGCGCAGCCGCTCCCCGACTCGACAGACTCCAGTTCGGCGGATAAGCCACTCGACGGGCACGATTCGCCCTCGGCCAACCCGCCCGCGCCGCGCCCGGCCTTGGAGCCGGTTCTATACTAAGAAGCCGATGCGGATCAGCGCTCTTGTCTCCGTTCTGTTGATGGCGGGCCTTGGGCTGCCCGCCGCCGAGAAGCCGAACATCCTGTTCCTCGCCGCCGATGACCTGAACGACTGGATCGGCGCGATGGGTGGGCACCCCCAGGTGAAGACGCCCCACCTCGACCGCCTGGCCGCGCGCGGCACCCTGTTCACCAACGCCCACACGCAGTCGCCCCTCTGCAACCCGTCGCGCACCAGCCTCATGACGGGGCTGCGGCCGTCCACCACCGGCATCTACGGCCTGGCGCCCTGGTTCCGGAACGTCGAGGCTCTCCGTGACTTGACGCCCCTTCCGAAGTACCTCGAGCGGTACGGCTACACCACCTATTCCGCGGGGAAGATCTATCACGGCGGCTACGGGCGCAAAGCGGAAGACCGGGAGTTCCATCATCTCGGTCCGCCGGCCGGAGTAGGGCCGCGGCCGGAGAAGAAGCTCGTCGACACCCCGCAAAACCATCCCCTGATGGATTGGGGCGCGTTCCCGCACCGCGACGAAGACAAAGGCGACTGGAAGGTGGCAAGCTGGGCTGTCGAGCAACTGGCCGCCGGCCCCAAGGAACCATTTTTCCTCAGCGCCGGGTTCTTTCTCCCGCATGTTCCTTGTTATGTGACCCGGAAGTGGTACGACATGTACCCGGAGGACGCGGTGTCGCTGCCGCCGGTCTTGCGGGACGATCGCGCCGACACCCCGCGGTTCTCCTGGTATCTGCACTGGCGTCTGCCCGAGCCGAGGCTCAAGTTTCTCGAAGAAGCGAATCAATGGCGGAACCTGGTGCGCTCGTACTTGGCGAGTGTGAGTTTCATGGACAGCCAGGTGGGCCGCGTACTGGACGCCCTCGAG
>CAYRPT010000064.1:10099-11045 GCA_964425895.1 uncultured Solibacteraceae bacterium
AACACGATCGTCGTGTTCTGGTCCGACCACGGCTGGCATCTCGGCGAGAAGCTCATCTCGGGAAAGAACACACTGTGGGAGCGCTCGACACGCGTCCCGCTGATCTTCGCCGGTCCAGGCGTGAAAGCCGGGGCCCGATGCGGCCGTCCGGCCGAACTGCTGGATCTGTATCCCACGCTGGTGGAGCTGGCGGGATTGCCACCGAAAGATGGTTTGGAGGGCCTGAGTCTAGTCCCGCAGCTCAAGGATTCCCAGGCGCCTCGGGATCGGCCGGCGATCACCATTCACAATCACGACAACTATGGGGTGCGCTCCGAGAACTGGCGCTACATCCGCTACGCCGACGGCTCGGAGGAGTTGTACGATATCCGCCGGGATCCCCACGAGTGGCGCAACCTGGCGGCTGACGGAAAACACGGCGCGGTGATCCGGGAGCACCGGCGGTGGCTGCCGGCGCAAAGCGCCAGGCCCGCTCCCGGAAGCCGGGACCGCATCCTGACCTACGAGAAGGGAAAAGCGGTGTGGGAGGGCGAGGAAATCGACCCTGATGACACGATTCCGGAGATCTGAAACCCGGGCGGCGCACTCCTATTTCCGCTACCGCACTCCCAGTTCCTTGAGAACCCGGTCCGCGCGGTAGATCTTGTCGAGCGCTTCGACGATGGCCTCGCCCGAGACGTGCACACTGCGCGACGTCACATCGGTGTAGACGAAGCGGTTGGGCAAGCTCTCGATGTTGCCGTCGAATAGAATGCCGATCACTTCGCCGCTGGAGTTGATGGTCGGGCTGCCGGAGTTGCCGCCGTGCGTGTCGTTGGTCGTGACGAAATTGAACGAGGTGTCCGGGTTCATACGATCCTGCGCCTTCAACCAGGAAGGCGGCAGGGCGAACGGCTCCGGCCCCGTGGCGCGCGCGTACAAACCGGACGTCCTGGTGGCGAACGGA
>CAYRPT010000065.1:0-10034 GCA_964425895.1 uncultured Solibacteraceae bacterium
CGGTAGAGGTCATACAACTCCTCGCGCGGAATCCAACCGGCGATGTGCAGTGAACCGGTGAGCCCCAGGGTCTCGACCAGACGCTCCACCGGGCCGGTATGAAACCCCTTCATGCCCGCGAGTACCAGCGTGTAGTCCGGAAACGAGCGCCGGAACGAGGCGAATACTCTCACCAGCCGCTCGAGGTTCTTGTGGGGATGAAGCGTCGATACGCATAGCAGGAAGCGCTCGGGCGCCCGCCGCGGCCGGAGCGCCCGCAACCGCTCGTCCACGCCGTGGTACACGACCCTCGTCTTCTCCGCGGCGCCCGGATAGAACAGCTCCAGGTCGGCGGCGGTGGCGCGGGAGACGGCGATGAGACGCTTCGACGTCCGCGCCGACTGACCAAGGAAGAGATTCCAGAAGGGCAGATCCCAGCGCCGGAAGTACTCCGGATGCCGCTTGTGCTGAAGGTCGTGGAATACCGTGACCGTTGGACATCGGCAGGAACCCGGCGCCGTGAACCCCGGATTCAACAATACGTCGATGCGCTCCCTGCGGACCGCGGCCGGCAACCGCAACTGCTCCCAGATGATGCGCGCCGGTCGGTTCACTGCCCGGACCGGCGTCCGGACGAGGTGGAAGTTCGACGCCGGCGGCGCGATGCCGGCGTCGGTTTCCTCGTTGGCGAAGATGAAGTACTCGTTCGCCGCATCGACGGCGGCCAACCCGGTGAGCAGGCCCCGAAGATAGATCTCCGTCCCTCCGACGCCTCCCGGGATCAGGTACAGCGCGTTCACACCGATCCGGAGGGGGGGCATGGATTCACCGCGCGCCAACGAATTGCCCGGAGCGCTGGAGCGCCCGTTCCGCGGGTGCGAAGCCCGGTTCAATCTCCAGCGCGCGGCGGTAGGCGCGCGCCGCGGCGGCGTGATTCCCCATGGAGGCGTGCACGTTGCCCCGGTAGAAATAGGTCATCATGAAGCGGTTGTCAAACTTCTCGGCGGTTTCGAGCGCGGCCAGCGCCTCGGCGTACTTGCTCTGCTTGCCGTACATCATGCCGATCATCGCGTGGACGTGGGCCGTCTGTTCGAGCCCGGCCGCTTGCTTCAGCTTGACCAGGGCTTCCTCCGGACGCCCGGCGCAGTCGCAGGCCAGCGCCCAATCCACCAGGAGTCGATAGTCCGGCTCGCGCAGCGCCGCGGTCTTCTCGTACTGCGCCACGGATTCGGAGCACATCTGGCGATCGAAGTAGGCGTAGGCGAGCTGGAAGTTGGCGCGCCAGTTTTCCGGCGTCTTCGCCACCGCATCCTGCCATAGCGGAATGGGCCCGGCCCACACTCGCCCGCGTTCGAAACCGGAGAGCGTCCAGGCCGCAAGAACCACTCCGAGAGCGGCCGCCAGCACCGGCGGCTTCACCCGCCACCTGCGCAGCAGACCGGCGGCCACCAGCAGCAACCCCACCATCGGAAGATAGAGACGGCGCTCCACCAGGGCGTCCTTGATCGGAATGAACGACGACGTCGGCGCCAGGAGCAACAGAAACGCCAGGACTCCATAGCTGAAGACCGGCCACCGGCGCCGATGAATCCACGCCGCCGCCATGAGCGCCGCCAGCGCGGCCATCCCCAGAAGACCGAGGGGGTCCGCCGCCGAGGCTGCCATCGGGTAATCGTGATCCACGTTCTGTCCGAGCGGCAGGAGGAACATGCGGAGGTAGATCCAAATCACCTTGCACTGCGTGACAAAGTACAGGTACCAGGGCAGGCCCTCCACCCGGAATCCGGCGGTGTCCGATTCCGCCAGCTTGCTCAAAATGAAGGCGAAGCCGGCGGCGCCGGCCGCCGCCACGGGCACATAGAGCCTCCAGTTCCTTCGCAGCCCCTGCCAGGAGAAGCCGGGGTTGAAGAAGTAATCGGTCAAAGCCAGCAGAAAGGGAAGCACCGCGGTGTGTTCCTTAGTCGTTACCGCGGCGCCGAACAGCACCAGCACGAGCAAGGTCGAAACGAAGCCGATGGCCTCGGAGCGGCGGTAGACGAAAACGGTGACTGCCGCGTAGAAGAAGAAAACGCTCAGATTCTCCGAGCGGCTGGCGACATAGGCGACCGCCTCACTCTGGATCGGGTGGAAAAGAAACGCGCAGCTGGCGAAGGCGGCGAGAATCTCCCGCCGCGGGCGGTCCGTTCCCGCCCAATCGAGAATCCGCCGCACGATCAGGAAAACCCACAGCCCGTTCAGGAAGTGAAGCAGCACGTTAAGAACGTGATACGACAGTGGGTTCTCACCCGAAAGCTGGTAGTTCAACCAGAAACTCAGCATCAGCGTCGGCCGGACGCCGATCAGCCAGCGTTCCAGCGGAAGCTCTTTGTACTCCGGATGGGTAAACGGGAGGTACTTGTCATCGAAGAGGAACGGACCCTGCACCGCCGGCCAGTACATCGCGAACACGATCAACAGGGCGAATGCGGCGCCGGCCGCCAGGTGCCAACCCCGCGGACCTCCGGCGGAAAGCGCGGCCGCTCCGCCGGCCGGGGCCCGCTTCGGACTTCCCGCGTTCACCGCGGCGCTGGCGCCGCCCTTATTCCGCTTGCGCTGCCGGTCGCTTTTCATCGATCGCTTCCAACTGGTATTGCAGCATCGCCACGCGCTGGGCCAGTGCGATGTTGGCATCCTTCAACTGGGAGAGAATTATCGAAAACCGGTAGAAAACGAGGAGGAATACGCTGAAGGCGATAAACAGCAGGGCCATCGCCGGCTCGCGAATCCCCACCAGCCGCGAGAGACTGTCCCGGATGGGCGCCGACTGTGACACGATCAACATCGTGACACCCGCAGTCAACCAGCTCACCGAGTACTCGACGCGGATGTGCTCCCGGCGCAACGAAACCAACACCACGACGATCATCGCGCCGCTTAGGATCGCCACGACACTCAACAAACGTTCCATATTCGACTCAGCGCCTCCTGCGCCCTCCCTCATACTTGAGGATATTCACCAGCACACCCAGCAGCACGTGGATCATGTAGTAAAAGGATTTGAGCACGGTGATGGTGCTCCGTCCGGCCTTCCGCGGGCGGATGCGGCAGGGAATCTCACGGAAACGGAAAGCCCGCCGCTGGAGCACGACGAGAGCCTCGATTTCCGGATACTCGAGCGGGAAGCTGCGGCTGAACACCGCCAGGGCGCGCCGGTTCACCCCCACATAGCCTGACGTGGGATCGTGCACGGTCTGGCCAAGGATCGGCCGGAGCACAATCCGGAAGAACTTGATGCCCACGGACCGGGGTAAGCTCGTGTACTCTCCCCCCCCGCCGATGAAACGCGAGCCGATCACCATCTCGCAACCGGAGGACTTCAGCGCCTCCAGAATCCGCGGTATATCCCGCGGATCGTGCTGGCCGTCGCCGTCCACGCGGATCACGTACTCGTAGCCAAGCTCGTACGCCAGGCGGTAGCCCGCCTGCAGACAGCCTCCCAGCCCGAGATGATGCGGCAGAGGAAGAACGTGCGCCCCTGCCCGGCGGGCCATTTCCCGCGTGGCGTCCCACGAGCAGTCGTCGATCACCAGAACCGGTACGCCCGGCGCCACTCCGCGGATTTCGGCGACCACCGCGCCCACGGCGGCTTCCTCATTGAACGCGGGAACAATCACCAAAAGTTCGCCGGGCCCTCGAGTCGCCGTCACAGTTCCGCCACTTGCCGGGGACTTATCGAATGCGCCGCGGCCAGCGCCTGAAACTCCCCCGAGGTCAGCCGGGCCCGTCGCCGAATCTCCCGCCGCTGCCGCCACAGACGCCTAAACGACGCCGCCGCGGCCAGATGGGCCCGCGCCACATAAGCCGCCAGCCGCAGCGGATGATTGCCCTCGCGCTGGAACTCAGCCGCGGCCCCCCGTCCGCGGGCTATCGACACAGCATGCCAGAAGTACCGCCGCAGGGCCACCCATGGAGCGCGCGCCAGCATCCCGGCCGGGAAGTTCTTGATGGCGACATAAATCCGGTTACGCTCCACGTAATAGGCTTTCAGGGGAGAGGCCCGCCCCGCCGACTCGGAGTAGTGATGCTCGACCACGGCCTCCGGCACGTAGAGGCAGCGCCAACCCGCCCACCGCGCGCGCAAACCCAAGTCGGTGTCTTCGCAATACAGGAAGAAGTCCTTGTCAAACAAACCGATCTCCTCGAGCATCCGGCGGCGGTACATCGCCGCCGAGCCGCTGGGAAACAGCACCTCGCCGGGCGAGTCGAACTTCGCGGGCGGCCGCCGGTGGCCGCGCTGCTTGCTGGACCCGTCGCCGCAGAGCACCATGCCCGCCGAATCCAAACCCCGGCCTCCCGCCAGAATAACCCGGGAGGCGCACATTCCCGTATCCGGGGACGCCTCGATCGCCTGTGTCAGCGCTTGCAGCCATCCCGGCGCCGCCACCGCGTCATCGTTCAGAGTCGCGAGAAACAGCGCGCGGCTGCGCCGGAAGCCCTCGTTAACCGCCGCTCCAAAGCCGATGTTGCGATCCTGTTCGAGGACGATGCAATCGGGTAGCGACGGCCCGGCGCGGACAATCCCCCGCCCGCTGTTGTCGACCACCACCACCTCGAAATCCCGCATTGTCTGCCGCTGCAAAGACCACAAACACTCCGCCAACTTCGTGCCGGCGGTGAGGGTGGGCACCACAACGGTGACTCGGGGCTCCGACAACCCTCGATTCTACGCCATCGCGCCCCGCGGCCACCGGCGCGCGCCCGGGCCCCAAACGGATTTTCCATCGGCGGCTGGCGTGTCACCTCCGCCGGCGACGTATCAGAAATACCAGAAAAGGCCCCGCCAGCGCCGCCGCGCAAGCAGCCCGCGCCAGTTTCATCTCCCGGCCGCCATCGTAGGTTAGCCGTACCACGCACGTTCCCGCGCATTCCGGCGTCATCACCATCAGTCCCAAGCCGTCGGGCCGGATAGGAACCAGCCGGCCCTCCGCTTCAGCGCGCCAGCCCGGATGATGCGTGATTTGGACGGAGAGCAGATGCCCCGGCGCCAGGTCCGCGCGCACCCACGCGGTGTCGGTCCCTTCCCACTCCAACTCCGCCACCGGCAGACTCGGATCCTCCAGCGCGGCGTGGTACCGCTCAATGACGTCGACGTCCAATGCGTTCACCGGCGGCCTCGGGACCACATCCTCCGGGCGAATGACGTGAGCCAGCGACCGTGATCTCCGCGGCACCTCGTAGATCGCGTCGTCACCGTCCCGCCAGAGCACGGGCAGGCAGCCTTCGAACTTGGACGGATCCCGATAGTCCCGGTAGGAGTCCCGGCTCTTGGCCCCGCCCACGACAATGGCGTCGATGCCGAAGGCGCGCAGCCACTTGCTGGATTGTTCGCCGTCTTCGCGGGTGAACGGCACCCCGAATTGGATCGCGGGAATGACCGGGTTGGTGATTCCCTGATCAAAGCCTCCGCCGAGTTGCGGGTTGTCAGCGAAGGCCGCCAGCCACATCCGGGTTGAGCCCGCCACGAAGATGCGCCGTCCGGGCAGGTTTTGATCGAGCCAGCGCCCGGCCTCGAACTCCACCGTCCGCCCGATGTCGATCGGCCGGATCATGGTGCGCGCGGCGCGCCGGTAATTCGCGAATTGCACGACTGAAAACGCCGCCAGCGCCGCCGCCGCGAGGTAAATCGCCCGGCGGGGAAGCGCCGCCAGGCCGAATCCCGCCAGCAGCGCCAGCCCCATCTCCAACTCGGTGTGATACCGGTCCGGCTGAGGCATGAGATGGAACCGGAACCAAAACCACGGAAGCACCAGCACGCCGAGCGCCGCCGACCAGAGAGCGGCGAACTGAACCGCCGGTGGCGCCCGCCGGCGCCGCATCCACCACCACAGCGCGGCCAACCCTCCCGCCGCAGCCAGACCCGCAACGGCCTGCTTGCCGCCCAGCGGGTAGCTGCCCACCACGTGCTGGGCGTTGTTACGGACGGCCAGGATCGTCGATGGCGGGATCCAGGGCGACGCCAGGGCATAGGCAATCAAACCAATGCCGCCGGCCCACCCGAGCATGCCCGCCGGGCGCCGGATCCACATTGCGGCCAGGTAGCTCATCACGCCCGCCGCCAGTGCGAAGCCCCCGAGCCAGTTCGTCAGGACCACCGAAGCCAGCGCTGCCGCCGCCGCCAGGACTGGCAGAGGCCGGCGTCTGCGCAGAGCCCAGTGAAGAGCAAGCAACGCCAGCGGCAGCAGCGTCATGGACGCTACGTGGGGACCCTCTCCGTATCGCACCAGCACATGCAGGCGGCGGGCGCCGAGGGCGGAACCGACGTCGCGGGCGATCTCGGGAACAAGCAGGGCGGCGGGCGAAACCAACGAGTACAGCCACGCGGCGGCGAACGCCGGCCACCGCTCGCCCGAGAGCCTCCACGCGAACCAATACAGGAAGACCGGGCCCAGGCAATACAGGACCGCCGTCACCGCGTGGTGAGACAGCGCGGTCGAAATCCCTCCGGCGGCCGCCGCGCCGGCAACCAGGAAATGCAGCAGCGGAGGGTAGGCGTTCTGGAACGGTACGCCGCCGTACCACAGTGGAAACCAGCTCCATTCCCCCGGACGCTCCAAAATCCAGCGGCTGAGTCCGATGTAGGCTCCCTCGATCGAATCCAGGTACTGGCCGTACTCGAGCGAGAAGAGTTCCCGGCAGACGAGCGCATTCACCAGGAACAACAACAGTGAGCCGGCAGGCTCGCGCGCCAGGCGCGATACTATGGGGGATTTGGAGAGACGGTCCAAGAGCCTTAGGATGCCGAATTCCTATTGTCGCGCGGGGCGTGCCTCTGCGCAGTCCATCCACTCACATATCCCGGCCGCGCCGGTACGGCGCGCGCGGGGAACTCCGAAGAGACCGGACTGAGAACCCGTGCAAGCAGCTAGATTCAAGAGCTTCGGATGGCTGCTGCGGCGGGCGGCGATTACCACCTACGAAGACGGATGTCTCGGAACCGCGAAAAGCGCGGCCTACTCGGGACTCCTGAGTTTCTTCCCCATCCTGACGACGGTCGCCCTGATCCTGGTCCGCGTCCGGGCCGCCGAAGCGGCTGATGTCATCGCGCGATTCTTTTTCGAGGTGGTGCCGCCCGGGACGAAGGAACTCGTCTTGCGCCGCTTCACCGCCGCCGGCGAGCGGCCCACTTCCCTTCTGGTTATCGCGCTCGTCGTTTCTTTGTGGGCGGCTTCGGGCCTCATCCTCAGCCTTATTGACGGTTTCAACGCCGTCTACAAGGTTCCCGCCAACCGTCCGATGGTGCGCGGCAGACTCGTGGCGATCGGCCTCGTATTCTGCTCAGCCCTTCCTGGCCTGGGCGCCACGGCGATGATCCTGTTTGGCACCCGCACCGAGCTCTGGCTCGTGACCGCGGCCGGCATTCTGGAGCAAGGAGAACAGTTGGTCGGCGGGCTCCAATGGTTGGGGAAACTCGCCCGCTACGCGGCCGCCTTCGGCGCCACCGCATTGACCACCTTGCTGCTTTACAAGCTCGGCCCCAACCGCCCCCTGCCCTGGCGGTTTGTGTGGCCGGGATCCCTGCTCTCCACATCCCTGTGGCTGGCGGCCACCCTGCTGTTCGCCTGGTACGTCCGCGACATCGCCGACTACAACGTTCTTTATGGAAGTGTCGGCGCAGTCATCGCCCTTTTGATATGGATGTATCTCTTGTCGCTGATAGCGCTCTACGGCTGCGCCTTCAACGCAGAATATGAGGGCCTGGCGCGAACCGCCGCCCGGCGCCGATCGCCGGCGTGACTTCCAGCCAGTGTTCTGGTTCAGTTGGAAATGGAGAAGGCCTTCTCCCAGTAAGGTAAAGGGGAGAACGCATGAAAGAGCAACGGAAGCACTACACGCCGGAAGAGAAGGTCGCCATCCTCCTGAGGCGGCATCTGCTGGAGAAGGAGCCGATCTCAAAGCTTGCATTGAACTCAGCTTGCAGCCCACGGTCTTCTACGGCTGCAGAAGGTGTTGTTCGAAAACGGCGCGACCGCCTTCGAGCAGAAGGCGCGAGCGAACCACTCTGCCGACCAGGAGCGGATCGCATACCTGGAGAAGAAGATCCAGACCAAGGATGAGGTCCTGGCGGAGCTGATGGCGGAGCACGTCGCGCTAAGAAATCACACCGAAAGACATGCTCGTTGGGCAGCAGCAGGAGATCCATGCGGAGCGCGACCGGAAGTTGGAGGCGGCGCGGAAGCGACGGCAGATTCGTCGCCAGCAAGCCGCTTGACGTATGAGTATAGGGCCACATGACGGCCCTCCATTCAGGCCTGCTTACCTTCTCGACAACCGGATTCGTGGCTTCGGCGAGCCTGGCATACCCTAGCGCGATGCGAACGAAGGCCCTATCCTGTGACGGGAGCTTTCATCAGTTCTCTCACAACCTCGGTTGTAATGCACTGCCCTCCGATGCCCCACTGCCCGCTTGTCACGTCCTGCAAGATGACCCAGGTGTGAGGACGCAGGCCCTCTCCGTAGACGGAGAGCACCGCTTCGGTTACACCACCGACCAACCGGCTCTTCTGGTCGCTGGTCAGTGCGCCCTCGACGACGCTGATTTGTATGAGCGGCATTGAATCGCCTCCTTCCCTACATAGACGGACGTCATCTTCCAGCGGCGGAAACACTCAATCGCTCGCCGCTCGCGCTATCCTGCGGGCCGGCTGCTATTGAAGATGTCGGCGATAGCCTTCCAGGAGCCATCCAACTGCCTGCGATAAACGACTACGTACTTGCCGTTGTCGGCTATCGTGGCACCGCCCGGAGGCGACAGGCTCAACTCATAAACGCCTGATGCGTAGGCAAGATCGCCGGACTCCTCGATGCGCTTCGCCTCCAAAATGGTGATATTCAGTCCCGCAGACACCATCCCCTTCCAGCACTCCTTGATCTCCGCGTGCCCGCGCATGACCGGCGCGCTGGGCGGCAGAAGTTCGGCGCCCTGGGCGTAGAAAGCGGAGACTAAGGCCTCTACATCGCCGGCATTCGCGTTGCGAACGAACTCTTCATCCATGGCTCGGAGCGCCTGGGTTGTTTCTGGTGCTACCATTGCAGTCGCCATACGTACCTTCCTCCTTCGGGCCTTTTCACACCGGCGCGAGGCGCCGGTCAGATCCTCATCGTCACCGTCTTGACCTCCGTGTACTGCTGGAGGCCGTACTCGCCCCACTCCCGGCCCATGCCGGATTGTTTGAAGCCGCCGAAAGGCGCGCCGGGGTCGAACGCATCGTAGCAGTTCACCCAGACCGTCCCGGCGCGTACGCCGTTGGCGACGGCGATGGCCTTTCCGATGTCGCGTGTCCAGACGGCCGCGGCGAGACCGTAGGTGGTGTCGTTGGCGCGGTCGATCACCTCGTCGACGGAAGAGAATTTCAGGATGCTCATCACCGGGCCGAAAATCTCTTCCCGCGCGATCTTCATCTCGTCGCGGACGCTAACGAACACGGTCGGCTCGATATAGAAGCCGCGGCCGCCGACCCGGTTGCCGCCGCACATCAGGCGGGCGCCTTCCGTCTTGCCGGACTCGATGTATCCCATCACTTTGTCAAACTGGACGTCGTCTACTTGCGGCCCCTGCTCGGTTGTGGGTTCGAACGGATCGCCGACCTTGCGCCGGCGCGCGCGCTCGACGCTCCTTTCCACGAACTCATCGTGGCATTTGGCTTCAACGTACAGCCTGGAGCCGGCGCAGCAGACCTGGCCTTGGTTGAAGAAAAGCGCCGCGTGCGCGCCCTCGACAGCCTGGTTCATCTCGGCGTCGGCGAAAACGATGTTCGGGCTCTTGCCGCCGAGTTCGAGCGTCACCCGCTTGAGGTTGCTCTGGGCGGCGGCCTCCATGATGAAGTGTCCCACCTCGGTGGAGCCGGTGAAGGCGATTTTGTCGACGTCCATGTGGCGGGCAATTGCCGCCCCGGCCGTGGGTCCGAATCCCGGTAGGATGTTGACGACTCCCGGCGGGAGCCCCGCTTCGAGAATCAGTTCACCGACACGGAGGGCGGACAGGGGCGTCTGCTCGGCCGGCTTCAGCACCACGGTGT
>CAYRPT010000065.1:10044-11039 GCA_964425895.1 uncultured Solibacteraceae bacterium
CAGCATAAGCAGAGGGAAGTTCCAAGGGATGATCTGGCCGACTACGCCCACGGGCTGGAGCCTGGTGTAGCAGAAATGCGGACCGGCTACCGGAATCGTACGGCCCTGGATCTTGTCTGCCCAGCCCGCATAGTAGCGGAACGTTGCGATCGACAGCGGCACGTCGGCGTAGCGGGATTCGCTGATAGGCTTGCCGTTGTCGAGCGTCTCCAGACGCGCCAACTCTTCGGCGTAGGCCTCGAGGATGTCGGCGAGTTTGTAGAGCAGCCGGCCGCGCTCGGCGGCCGCCATCTTGGGCCAGGGGCCGGAGTCAAAGGCGGTGCGCGCCGCTTTCACGGCTTTGTCGACATCGGGCGCGTCGGCCTCGGCCACGCGGCAGATCGCCTCACCCGTGGCCGGGTTGATGGTTTCAAATTCCTTCCCGGATTCGCTCTCCATCCACTGGTTTCCGATCAGCAGCCTCGTTGCGTGAACCTGTACTTGCTGACCGGCGGAAACGGTTGCTGAGGACATGCCTGCCTCCAATCTCGGAAGTGGTTACGCGAATCAATCAGCCGCCTCGGTTGGCGGCTGTGGTTCTCACTCGGCCGTCAAAGGATGGGAGAGGCCACTGCTCCACGCAGCGAAAGGGGTCGCTGCTGCTTTGTTATGGCCTGCTCTACGGTCGAAAACATCTCTCTGGATTTCTTTCAGTTGAGTTCTTGCGGACGATTCCAGATATCTCGTTCCGCAACTCTGGCCTATTGTGCGACGCCTTCATTGTGATGTCAACCGCCATTTTCGCCTTCTCGGCTTTCGACCCCGCAGTTCGCGATCAGCCGGCGTTGCCAGGGTGCAGGATCGCCCTCGCGTATGTCGAAGGCCATCCGGCTCTTGAGCACGGGTCGCGTCGCCGCCATAACCTCCGCGAGGACGGCCTCAAACTCCTGCGTGCTGCGGACCGGGGCAAGGACAGCGTCCTGGATCGAAGATTCGTCTTTTCCTAGCCCGTTGGT
>CAYRPT010000066.1:0-11020 GCA_964425895.1 uncultured Solibacteraceae bacterium
GGTGTCGGTTTGGCTTAGCGCCGGCCCACCAGACACCAGAAGAAGGACGAGAAAGAGAACGAAAGGAGACAGAGTTCGCATATCATTTGACTCCAAACCTGTGTCGCGAGTTCGACTGAGACCCGAGAGCTGCCGCAGGCCAACCTCTTCGATCACGACCCTTGTCCGGGCTCCCAAACACCAATCACGCGAACGGCTAGTGGCCGTGCGTGGAGATGCTATCAGCCACGAGAACAGTATTCAAGTGAATTCACCGTTACGGCGTGATACGGTTACGTAACTTCACCCGTATAGTCAATCGCTTAAAGGCCCTCCTGGGCACTCCCGCCAGCCCGAAAGATGCATGTCGGGGATGTTCGTCCCCGGCGAGCGTGGCGCCGGCAACGCGTGCCTCTGATGTCAACCCTTCGCCCGGGCTTCACGAAGTTCATAGATCCACTTCCGCTGTGAGTCCGCGCTGCGGTTCAACCGGTACTTTGTGATGTGCTTCCGGTAGTCCTCGCCAAGGAAGGTCACGTTCGCCAGGTCGTCCCGGCCGATGCCCGCCTGGGCGCACCATTGCAGGTACATGAGGTCGCTGTAATCCACGCCCATCAACTCCGCCCCGACACGGTCGGCGGCCACGCAGTCGTTGCTGGCCAGGGCCACGCCGTGCTCGATGGGGGTGGCGTTCCAGGGGCCATTCCCTTCGGCCCCGACGACGCCGTCCAAGACCGTCAGGTCGGGATAAACACCCAGATTCGCCACGGTGAAGATGTTGTAAGCAAGTTCACGGCCGTGTACACTGCCGGGCCCCCCGTGCATCCACGCCTTCTCATTGATTTCCGGCGGAGCGGCCGGTCCGCCAAAGTGGCTCCGGTAGTGACAGATCGGAGCGCCCATGACCACGTTTTTCACCGAAAGGGTGACGATCACACCTCCGGACGTCTTCAGACGGCAGGCCGAAATCAGGTAGACGTCATGATCGAGGAAGAGGTCGATGATGTGAATCGGCCTCGGGAAGTTCTGGCCGGCTCGGATCCAGGTCCGCGTGACGGGCAGGTCGTTTGAGTCGATGAGCTTGACGTTGTATTCCTTCTCGATCGGCAGGTAGCCGTAGCGCTCGTAACCCAGTTGCACGCTGCACGCTTGGGCGGCGGCGCCCTCGGCGATGACCACCTGCTGGTCGTGGATCGGCTTCAGGAAGTCGAGGATGCCTCGTAGCTGCTCCACGTCGGTGCATTCGTGGCGGTGGTCCCCCTGCGGACAACCGACGTTGGCTTTGATGACGACGCGCTTGTTGCCGATGGCCCGTACCACGGTCTCCTGCATCGATTTCAGAGCCAGGTGCGCCGCCTCGCGCGTGTTCTTCGATGCCACGAACGACAGGACGCTCTTGCCGGACTCGGTTTCGCCGATCCGGGGCCGGCGGCCGGCGGCGGCCGCGGCCGCCGCCGGCCTCGGCGCAGCCGCCATGGCCAGGGCGGCCGCCTCGGTTACGAAATCACGCCGTCTCATTCTTTCGACCTCCGTGTGTGACGTTTCAGGCAAATCGCTTCGGGTCGGTCACCGCCGGCTGGTACCATACCGTGTCGAATCCCAACCTGGCGGACAGTTCCTCCAGCTTCTGCTGGACGCTCACCGGGAAATCCTCCCGGAAGCAGGGGTGGACCTTGATGTTCCCGATGCGGGCCCGCGCCTTGTGGAGTTGCGGCGCGGTGGTTTCCCACACCCACTCCGGGTACTTCCATTGCGCCCGGGACGCGCCGAGGCCGGGCTGCGTGAGGTACGAGGGCGGCACCGGCATCCGGGAGAACCGCTCGGGCACCGGCAGGTCGTCGACCCCAACCAGCCCGTAGGCCGCGCGCAGCGCTTCCGCCTCGCTCAACCCCCGCACGTTCTCCATCAGCCAGTTGCCGAGGCCGAGCAGCGAGGCGCTGTAGAAGATCTGCCAGTGGTTGAACAGCAGGACCGTGAAGTGCATCGCGCTCTCGAAATCGCTGTAGCGCTGGCCGACGAGCGAGGCGAAGGCGGGATACCAGGTCATGAAACCGATGCCGGCCTGCTTGTTGCGCCGCTCGCGCTCGACCGCCTCGCGGATGCGTCTCATGCCGGTCGTGAAGCTGTCGCAGCGGAAGTCGAACCAGCGGGCGGGCTCGTAGCTGTCGGCAAGCCGGCAGAAGAGGCCAAGGAATCCCATGTTGTTGTTCACCGCCCGCAGCAGATCCCGCCGGTCGAGTTTCGGCAGTTCGGCAAGCACTCTGCGCATCGCGCTACGCATGGCCTCGAAATCATAGCCCAGGCCGGCCGCAGCTTCGCCGCAGTGCTCGCACCAGCAGCCGAAGATGCCCTGGATGAAGCCGGGGTGAGCGAAGCTGGCGTGGCGGGACATGCAACCGTCGATGTCGTACTCGCGAAACAGACCGCCGGCGAGGGTCTCGAGCCACGACCGCACCTCCGGCCGGTTCGGGCAGACGTCCGTGCTCGGCTCGACGGCGTACTTCGACCGCGGCACCTCGTCCATCCTCCGCCCGTCGATATACCGGGCGATCGAAGACGGATTCCCCCTGCCGATGCCTTTCCACACCACGATCACCCCGTAGGGGATCAGTCCCGCCGCGCGGATGTTCTCGATTGCCCGCCGGTACATCGAATCGTCGGCGTTCTCCATACGCTTGCGGACCAGTTCCGGCAGCCCCTCCATCCCCCGGCTGAAGCGGAAATCGCCGCTCCCGATGAGCACGTAGCGGAGCCGCGGGTAGGCGTCCCTCAGTTTCTTGAGGGACTCCTTGTTCGACAGCCATTCGATCTGCGAGTCCAGGCCGATCCCGGAGCTGGGACCGGGCGCGGCCGCCGCGGGCGCAAGCGCCAGCGGAACACTCACGAATTCGCGTCGTCTCACGTCGTCCTCCTCAATCTCTCCGCTTCACAGGCCCAGCCGGGCCGCCAGGACCAACTGCTTGCCGGCCTGCCGGTCCGTCAGAACCAACTGGCCATCCTCCAGCCGCACGTCGTCGACCTTCCGGAAACCCTCGGGCGTCTCCGCGTAGAACATCAGGAACCGGGTCTCAACCTTCGACATGGCCGGAAGCCACCGGTACGCCGGAGCGCCCAGCAGAGAATGCAGATCGACGGTCAGCCGTCTTGACTGCCCGAACGGCTGGGTCCCAAACTCCAAACCCCGGGCCATCATGCCCTGCTCGGGGTAGCTCTCCCATATCTGGAGCCAAGGGAAGTCCGACCTCGGAAAGAGATAGCCGAACACGAGATCCCGGGTGGGATGCAAGGCGGTCACAAAGGCGTATTCGCGCGCCGGATCCAGCAAGACGGTAACGATGTCCCCCGTCCCCGACGGTTGTGGCGTGGAGCGGAGATCGACCTCGCCGCCGCTTGCCGAGGGCGCGTTGGGCCACGTGAACTCACGGCCCGGAGCCAGGCGTCGCCGTCCGCCCCGGTCCGGCGGTGCGGGACGGGTCACTGCCCGTTTCGCGGGTAAATCCACCAGGGTGTCCTCCGGCTCAAGAAACGGCGTCCCGATCGTCGCGTGCTCCGTCCAACTGAACACTCGATCGAGGGCAAGCCGGCTCTCAAGGCTGCTTTGAACCTGGATCACGGTCTCACCATCCGCGATGCGGATCGTTCGGGTGAAAACCTCGTGGGCTAAGGGAAGATCCACCGAAAAGGTCAGCGTGGCGATGCCGCAGCTCTTCGACGCTGAAAGAACCTCCCAAGGCCGGACGTGGGCCTCGCCATGTCCGGGATACCCCGCGGCCCGTTCTTCGCGGGATGGGGCGCCGAAGCCGTCCACGCATACGAAGTGACCGAGCGACGAGCCGAACGTGTTCTTCCGCCTCGCGGCCCGCGCGGCGCCGGCCGGATCCCATAGCGGGCTCAACTTCTCGGAATCGTCCTTCCTCACAAGCCTGGCGAAGGCGCCGCCTTCCGCCATGATGGTCAGTTCCAGCCTGTCGTTTTCGAGAACCAGAGCGGCTCGATTCTCGAAAGTGGTCTTCTCCGGAAATCGCACCTGCGCCGGGGCTACAGCGGTGAGCGCCAGCAGCGGCAGGGGGACGAAGCAGATAGCCGCTGGCATCTCAGTTCATACCCTCCGGCACGCGAAATCCCGTGACCTTGGTCTGGATCGACCACACCGACGACTCGCCCACCGTGTACAGCGTGTCGTAGTTCGGACCGCCAAACGTGCAACTGATGGGATACTCGGGAACCCAAATCGTGCCGGTATAGACGCCCGTTTGTTCGAATATCTGTACCCCCGTGAGGGTCGCAACGTAGATCCGGCCGTTCATGTCGACGGCCATTCCGTCGGCGCGGGAATCATATCGATCGTCGGGCTTGGCGGCGCTCAGGACTGCGCCGGTCACATTGAGCATGGCGAACCTGCGTTTGTTGGCCAGCGCACCGTCGGTCTGGATGTCGTAAGCCCAGACAAAGTTCTCGCCCGGCCGGGACCACGTGTTGTTGACATAGAAGGTTTTGCCATCCGGCGAGATTTCGACTCCATTCGGCATGGCATACTCGCCCGCCGGGATCACTACCTTCGCCGTGCCATCGGGGGCGACATAGTAGACCTGCTTGCCCGGCTGGCTCTTCTTCTCCTCCGGCGTAAATTGCGGATCAGTCACGTAGACGCCGCCCTTGGCGTCCATGACGAGATCGTTCGGGCCGTCGACCGGCCGATTTCCGACCTTGTCCAGCACCGTTTCCAGAATCCGGCCTGTGCCGGGGTGTACCTCGACAACCCTGTGGCCGAACATGTCGCAGACGAGCAGGTTCCCGTTCCGCGAGGCGATTGTCCCATTCGACTGCATCCCTGCCGAGAGCATCCGCACCTGTCCACCCGCCCCCAGGCTCAGGAGACGGCTGCGCTCCGGATCTCCTGTCCAGTCACCGTTCTTCGGGTCTCGGAAGTACATGTCGGAGAAATAGAGTTTGCCCTTTAGCCAGGTGGGTCCCTCACCGAACGTGAGGCCCCCGGCAACCCGCACCGGTTTGGTTTCAGGAGCGATTACTTGCTCGTACCGAGCGCGTTGCGCGGCCGCCAACTCGACATAGTCCGGCCTCACGGGCCAAAAGACGTCTATCGCGTCCGCGCCAAACTCGCTGAGCTTCGCGCCATGCACCATTCCGCCCGGCATCAGAACCACGTGGCCCTCTTCGCCCGTGAAGGCATGCGGAGCATCGATCAGCGTCTGCTCGAGAGTGCCCCGCATCGTGAACATCAACTGATCCTCCGGATGGTTGTGCAGTGGGAACCGCGAATTGGGATCCATCCGAAGAACACTGACCAGTGCATTCCTGCCCCAAACGAGCCTCGCGTTCGCGCCCGAGCGGTGGTACGGGAGCGATGGATCCGGCGGCGTCAAGGGCGTGAGCTGGATCTCGTTCAGGTTGTACACCTTCCCGGGATCGAGAGACGGCGTTAGGCCCTGATCGGGGAATGCGATGTTGGCGCTCTCCTCCATGCCCGCGCCAGCGAGGTTAATATGGTCGATCCTGACCGGCGAATAGACTTCGAAAGCACGTAGACCCTCCGGCCCGGCCGTGATCCGGCGCTTCATTCCAGGTGTGAGGTAGAGTACCGAATCCTTCGCCAGGTCAAGCGTTTCCCCATTCACGACCCAGGTACCGGCCCCTTCCCGAATCACGGTGATCACTTCTTCGGCACGCTGCTGCTCCGGGTAGACGGCGCCGCCTTCCATGGTCAGAAGTTCCGCAAGCACGCCCTTGCCCCACGCGATTCTGGCCGTCACACCATCCGCGATCCGGATCTCGTCAAGCGCGGCCATCGTTACCGGCTTGCCGGCGGTCAGCTTCAGTTTGGTTTCCGTGTCTGGGATACTGCGCTCCGTGAAGGCGATGTTGTTCTCGCGGATCGCACGTGCGTTCCGGCTCTTCCAGGTGCTGGATTCCCCCCCGCAACAGGAGAAGGCCACGCCAATGCCCACGAGAGCCAGGGCCGCCCTTCGCCACTTAGCGCAATACCTCATTCAGTTCCTCCATTGCTTCCAACGGGCTCACAGCCGAGCCGCGAGAGAAGCTGCACTCGCGGTACCGGAGAAGTCCGGCGTGGAACATGCGGACGTAGGTCTGCCGGTTCAGTAGATATCTATCTCCATTTATCGCCTCCGTCACGTGTCTTCACGGTAACGGTTACCGTGAACGTCATATGGAATCAGCGACTTATGGGGTTGGTCGGGTTGGCGAGGCTGTTTGGGCCGCGCTGGTCGCGGCCAGGTCGAAGGGATATAATCCAGACAGGATGGCGGAACTCGCAGGCCGGCGACCGCCGGAAAGCGGTGCGGCGGGGGCTGACGGAGAACGATGGGCCTTGGTGTGCCGCGTCGCCGGGAGTCATGGGTTTCTGCAGGCGAAGCAGCTTCGCGATTTTCTGCTTTATGTCGCGGAACACGCACTCTCGAATGACACGGCCGAGATCAACGAGTACAAGATCGGCTGTCATGTTCTCCATCGTCGGCCGGATTTTAATCCCGCCGAAGACAACATCGTGCGGGTTCAGGCGCGCCGACTTCGCGACAAGCTCGCGGAGTATTTCGCCTCGGAGGGACGGGACGAGCCGGTCGTCATAGAGATTCCCAAGGGCAGCTACATTCCGGAGTTCAGACCCCGCCCGGTGACCGTGGAGGAACCGCCGGCTCCGCCGTCCGCTGTGGCCGCAGCCGGCAGGGCGCACCCCGACCGGTGGCGGATGGTTTCCGCTGCGCTCACGGTGGCCGTGGCAGTGCTCGCTGCCTTGGCCTTCATCCTCTGGCGAACTGCGCCTGTACACCCTCGCATCCTTCCTCGAGCGGAACCGCGGCACCCGGTACTGTCAGCTATCTTCTCATCGGAAGATCCGACGACCCTGGTGGCGAGTGACGCCTCACTCATCCCGCTGGTCGGCAACCTGAATCAAACGGTGACGCTTCACGCGTATCTGGATCCCGCCTATCCTGAAAACGCCCTTAGCCGAATCCCCGATGAGCGGGTGCGGGACGTCATGCTGTCCGTAGCGAACGGGGAATACGTAAGCCTCACGGAGCTGAACGTGGCGGCCCAATTATTCGAGTTGGGCAGGGCCTATGGTGGCGGGATCCGTGTCCGCCACGCTCGCCAGATGAACATTCGTGATTTCGACAGCGGAAATTTCGTTGTCGTGGGTACTCCGGTCAGCAACCCCTGGTTCGACCTCTTTGACGAAGACCTCGATTACGCCTACGACCCCCGCACGCGCTCGCTTCGGAATAGAAACTCGGCCCAGGATGCCGGACAATACTCGACCACGGATCACGGCACCTTCCGAGAAAGCTACGTGGCGGTGGGCCTCCTCCCCAATCTCACCGGAACGGGATGGGTGCTTATTCTGAACGGCTTGGCGCCTCGAGCACCGGAGGCGGCCGCCAACCTCTTGTTCTCCCCCGACTTTGCGGCACGGGCGACCAAGGCTTCCGGGTTGCAGATCGACCGCGGCGCCGCGAGGCATTTCGAGATGCTTGTTCGGGTCAGGATGGTCAGCGGGACTCCGAAGAGCGCCGAGATCGTGATGATGCGCGGCCTGAGAGAATCGGCTTCGGGCGGCTCTGCACACTGACGCGCCGCTGCGTGCCGGGGCCTCGAATGTTCGCCAACTCATGCTATCCTCGCCCCGAAGGGGGGACAGGATGAAATCCCGAAGAAAGTTCGTGCTCGGAGCATTGAGCGCTCCTGCCCTTGTTGGCGCTTCCCGGAAGGGCGGTCGCAGCTTCGCCGAGATCGAGAAGATGATCACCCGGGACGGTTTCTCCGGCCAACTCCATAAGGACGATCTCCCGACGCCGGCGCTCCTTTTGGATCTCGACGCCTTTGAGTCGAATGTCAGCAAGATGGCCGCGCACCTGAAGGCGCACAAGCGGGCCTTTCGCCCGCACGGCAAGACCCACAAATGCCCGGAGATCGCCCGGCGGCTCGTCCGGGCCGGCGCCGCCGGGACATGCGGGGCGAAAATCAGCGAAGCAGAGGTGTTCGCTGAGCACGGCTTGCGCGGATTGCTTGTAACCACCGCCGTGGTCGGCCGCCACAAGATTGAGCGCGGTGTTCGTCTGACGAAAAAGGCTCCCGATACCTGCCTTTGCGTCGACGACGAACAGAACATTCGTGACCTCGATGACGCCGCCCGCGCCGCCGGCGTCAAGGTGAACCTGGCTATCGACCTCCTGGTGGGCAATCGAACCGGCGTTCAACCTGTGAACCCGCCTTGCGTCTAGCTCAACTCGTGGATTCCCTATCCCACGTCCACCTTGCCGGTATTCAGGCTTACGCCGGCCCCGCCTCGCACGTCGCGGGGTTCGAGAACCGGCGGCAGCGGTCCGCGGAAGCGATGGGACCGGCTGTAGAGACCCGGCGCCTGCTGGAGAAGAGCGGAATCGAATGCCGGTGGCTCAGCGGCGGCTCCACGGGCACCTACAACATCGATTCCGACATCGACGGGATCACCGAGCTCCAGCCCGGCAGTTTCATGTTCATGGACATCGACTACAACCGCATCGGCGGCCAGGATGGGCCGGTGTACCGCGACTTCCAGAATTCCCTCACCGTGCTCACTACCGTCGTGAGCAAGCCGGGGCCGAGGGACGCCATCGTGGACGGCGGACTGAAGGCCTTTGCCACAGACCGGCAATTCGGCCCGCGCAGCAAGGATCTCGACGGCGCCGAGTATTCGTGGGGCGGCGACGAACACGGCAAGCTCGATCTCACTAAAGCATCCCGCGACCTGGCGGTCGGCGACCGCGTCGAGTTCATCGTTCCCCACTGCGACCCGACGGTTAACCTGTACGACCGCATCTTCTGCGTCCGCGGCGACACCGTGGAGGCCTCTTGGCTCATCGCCGCCCGCGGCAGGAGCCAGTAGGACGAGGGACCTTGCTGCGCTTCCAGTCGAGCGCACGGTGACCCCGTGACACCGGCATGATGTTGGAGCTTGTCACTCTGAGCTCAGGCTCCGGGATGTCTGCGCATGGAGCAAAACCCAGGACGACACGCGGAGGCTACGGTCCGCGGGGAATCAGCACCCGGGCCGGGCTCCCGCTCTTGCTCAAACATTCGAACGCTCTTCCTGATTCTGGCGCCCGTCCTCCTCGTTCCGTCACGGATGATGGCCATCGCGCACGGTGCCACGGCCGCACAGATTCTTGGCACGTCAGTGTCGGTGCTTCTGCTCTGGTTCCTGCTGTACCGCCTGTGCCGGCGTTCCGCGCGGCCGGCATGGTTTCTGGCGCTCTCCACCTGCGCTCTGTACGTGGCGACGTTTCTCGCCCCCTGGATGGGGTGGTGCGCGCTCTTCGGGATGTTTCTCGCGCACCGGATCGAACAGCGCGTGGCAAACGCTGGCGCCCCTGCGTCGGGAAGGGCATCACGGAATGACGATCCACGCCGGTCAGCACCCCCGTCCATGTCGCCGGCGGCCACGCGTGGCTGGGTCGATCGGACCCCGAAGCCGGTCAAGGTGTTGGACCTGGACGCGATCTGCAAAAACTACGAGCTGCTTCTCTACTCCAATCGCATCGTCCGCGCTGCCGTGGCGGCGCTGGTGGAGTCGGCGCTCGTGGCCGGTCTTGTCTTGGTGCCCTGGGCCATCTTCGACGAGCGCGACCTGGCGGCTGGCCTCCTCGGCGCCGGGGTGGCGATTTTTCTCGGCGTCGTGGCTCTGTTGTGTTTTCAACTCCTCCGCGCGCTCTGGCGGGGGTCCGTACCCGTCGCGTGGGCCGTATTGATGATCTGCGGCGCCGCCGCCGGGGCCAGCGTATTCGTGGCCGCGTCGGAAGTGGCGCGTCCGTTGTTCCTCAATGGCGGGATCTGGTATCACGCCGCCGGCCGGGGCCTTCAGTTCGTGGTGCTCTGCGCGATGGCGATGGGAAGTGCCGTCGTAGTCACTCGCCGCCATGACGTCAGGTTTAGGCAAATCCTGCAACAGAATGCCGGGCGGGACTGGCGGACGGCCGTGCGTCAGCTCTGCGGTGTTATCGTTCCGCGTGCCCCGTGGCACCGGGCTCTCGCGGATAAGAGCCTCGTCCTGAGTGCGCTGGCGTTTCTCATCGAGGGAGCCGCCTTCTACGTCTACTTCGCCGCCGGCCGCAATATCCTGAAGCTCGCGGAACCGCTGTTCTCTCCCATCCCGGGTCCGCTGAGCCCTATTGAAGGGCATTACGTCAGCCTAGTGACCATCGGTTGCGCCATTCTGCCGCTTGCGTTCGGATCCACTCAGGTCACTTTCTGGGGAGCCGAGCGCATTCGGAGAGCGGCGAGACGGGCGTCGCTGCGTCCGGCCGGCGACGTTCTCAGGGAAGATCAGCGAAGCCCGATCCTGTTTCTTCGAGCATTCAAGGATGATCAATTGTCTCTCGGGCCGGCGGTCCTGCCGGCATACGCTCGCACGGTTGACCCTGGAATCGTGCAAACCAACCTGGAGGAGGTGTTGCAGGCCTGCCTCAGCCTCGGGCCGGCGGTGGCGATCGGCCGTCCGGAAGACATCACCCCGCCGATCGGAGTGGCGCGTCGCTATGTCGCTGGTGAAGCATGGACGGATGTGGTCGTGTCTCTGATGGACGCGGCGGGCCTGATCGTAGTCGGCGTTTCTGAATCGGAAGGCGTGACCTGGGAAATCCGGCAACTGAGCGAGAGAGGACACCTGGCAAAATCTCTGTTCGTGATCCCGCCGGGACATGACGGGGGGCTGCGGTTGCTTTGCCGGCTGCTCGGCACCCTTTGGCCGGCAACCAACGGACAGCCGGCCGACGCCCTCTTGGCCGCGTTCTACAGTGAATTGCAGGGCGGACAGATCGCCGGCGTCGCGGCCAAGGGAGACAGCGCGACGGTGTTCCTTAGCCACCGCCCCCTGTCGCAGGTGCAATTCGAAGTTACCTTGCGGTTGGCCGTGGCGTTCCTGTCTCGATGAGCAATGGGAACGGCACGCGCGCGGCTTGCGGCTGGCCCGCTAGCTACTTCTCGGCGCAAAATTCGATTTTTTGATTTTCTGGCGTCGGATGGG